>JBDSJW010000481.1:0-39884 GCA_039917235.1 Kapaibacterium sp. (SeqCode)
CATCCGGCGGCAACTCCCCGCTGACACTGACAGCATCCTATACCGATTACCGCTTCCGCCTCTTCAGCAATTTCACGTTCTTCAAGGAACACCCGGAAAGCGGCGACGAGATTGAGCAGACCGACAGCCGCTCCATCCTGGCGCTGAAGGCGGAGAACGACATCATCTACCTGCTTGGCTCCATCCCAATGCGCACCCGCTTCGGCATCGATCTCCGCAACGATGATATCATGGTTGGACTGTTCCACGACTCCGCGCGCGTCAGGCTGGAAACCACCAGCGATGCAGCGATCGCCCAGCGCCAGTTGGGGCCGTACGCCGAGCAGGAGATCATCCTCCCGTGGGCACAGTTCCTTTTCGGCCTCCGCGCCGACTATTTCAGCTTCGATGTTGAGAACCGGCTCAGGCAGGGAACGCAGCCGGAGGGAATCGCCCAGAAACTCCTCCTCTCCCCCAAGGCAAGCGTTGCCGTGCCGATCAATGATGACGCCGCGCTCTTCCTGAATTCCGGCTTTGGATTTCACTCCAACGATGCCCGGGACGTTGTGCGCGAGCAGGGAAACCGGACGCTCCCGCGGGCATTGGGCGCCGAGGTCGGCTTCCGCTACGGCGGCCCGAACGATCTGATTTCAGGCTCCGCGGCGGCCTGGATGCTGAACCTGGAGAGCGAGTTTGTCTATATCGGCGATGAGGGTTCCACCGAGGCAAGCGGGCGAACGCATCGCGAGGGGATCGATCTTGAGCTTCGCATCAACCCGGTCCGCTGGCTTGCCCTTGGCGCCGACGCAACCATCTCCAGAGGCCGTTCGGTGGATGATGCCGAAGGGAAGAATTATATCCCGCTGGCGCCGAATCTTACCATATCCGGCAACGCTCTTTTCCATCTGGACAACTTCTCCGCCGCCACCCGCCTCCGGCTGGTTGGCGACCGCCCAGCAAATGCCGACAACTCGGTCCGCGCGAAGGGATACGGCATTGTCGATCTCTCCGCATCCTACAAGCTGGGAATGGCGGAGCTGTTCGTGAACGTGGAAAACCTCCTCAACGCCGAATGGAACGAGGCGCAGTTCGATACCGAAAGCCGTCTGCGTAGCGAAGCCGCCCCCGTCGATGAACTCCATTTCACGGCCGGAACGCCCAGATCGATACGGAGTGGAGTTGCTGTAAGATTTTAACAGACTGTTGAACAGCGTCATCTGCTGCGTCCGGGGACGTTTCAAACGTCCCCCGACATTCACCGTTCGCTCACTGAGGCGTCCAGAAGGACGCCTCATTCGCTCAGGTTCGGCCGCCTTGCATCTGATCGTCCTTGAACAGTCTGACTGCCGGAAGTAATTCAACAGTCTGTTAATCGATCGCAACCTCAATCCCGCACGAACAACCACCCCTCCTCACCGGCAATAGAAGAACAGAGCGGGCCGGGAGAGGATGCTGTTTCAGGAGCGCGCCACGCGCAATGAACGCCATCGAACTCCGCGGGAATCGAACAAGGCACAAAACCACGCGACTATTAGCTACATTGGGGGTCAATTTTATCCGACTATCGGGCCGATAAGCCTGCCGGTTCGCATGCGCGATCCGCTGATTCAGCCTGATGAGAGCCGGAGATCCCGCGTCGAAACCAGAGTTATCCGGATGAATTCAGCTTGGGAAGAAAAAAAGCACGAGGTGGTTGATACGCGGCGGCATCCCTCCGATCGCATACATCGCCTGACCATGAGTATTCCCTCGCGGGCCGGCGCCGCCAACAGTCATCCGTGCTGATATACATCACATGATCCTCCTTCACATTGGCCTTGCTGACGGCCTTCTTTATCTCTGGAGCGAATCCTCCACCCCGATCCCTCCCCCCTCCCGGGCGGATGCGGACCGGCGTTCCCTGCCCGATCGCTATCCGTATGATGGCGGAGCGGCGGGCCTGCGCGCGGCCTGCGCGGCGATGCGACTGCCACAGTCCGTCGCGGAGAGGAAGCCCGCGGAGATCAGCATTCACCTCCCGTCGTTTGCCGGAACGCCGGTGGCATCAAGCCCGCTCATCGCCGATCCCCCGCTGTCGCGTGCCAAGCAATCGATACGACCGTTTACCATTACCGCCCTTGGGCTGCTTCCCGATGAAGTAGTTGCGCTGATGGAATCCACAATGGATACCGGCGCGCCGCCGATCGCCGGTATCATCGCCGGATCGACCTTGAAGTTCTGGGCGGAGGTATTCCGCATGGCGGTCCGGCTTGCCGTGCGCGGGCAGTTCCTGCCGGGGGTTCTTTTCGACGGCACCAATTACCAGGCGTGCTGGGAGCCGGTGCTGGTCGGCACGGCACAGCGTCGCGCGGCCGCGCTGGCGGGACGCATGCCGGACGCATGCCGTGCCCTGGCCGTGGCGGGAGAAGCGGCACCGGATTCCTCGGCGCAATCGCTCCTCTACGAATTCCTCTGTATCGCCATCGATGCCCTTGTGCTCCAGTCGGTGGTCCCGGCCGAAACGGAGGAGCGGATTATTCCAACGCGCCGGCGCGGGGTGGCCTCACGTCGCGCGCAGGCCGCCCCCCCCAGCATCGATGAACAGTGGCTTCATGCGCTCTCATCCCCCTCGGGGGAAATCAGCGGCAGCACGGCGGAACTTGAGGATCTGGCCTCCCGCATCCTGACGTGGAAATATCCTCTGCTCTCGGCGCAGACGGGGCCGTTCCGCCTCTGTTTCCGGCTGGAGGAACCGTTCGAGATGGAGTCCGCCGACAGCGGCAAAAGCGCCGAGCCGTGGACCGTCCGCTATCTCCTGCAATCGACCGCCGACCCCAGCCTGCTTGTCGATGTTGCCAGCATCTGGAGCCCCGGCGGGGAGCATTCCGCGCTCCCCGCGAACATTGGCTCCAACGCACGGGCGCATCTGCTGACCGCGCTTGGTCGGGCATCCAAACTGCTCCCCGATATCGAGGCAAGCCTCCGAACACCCGCCCCCGACGGCTATCACCTTGATGCAACGGGTGCATATCGCTTCCTTCAGGAACATGCGTGGCTGCTGGAACAGGCGGGATTTGGTGTGCTGCTGCCGGCATGGTGGACCCGCAAGGGAACCAAGCGACGGCTGGTGGCGCGCGCCGCCGTGCGGAGCCCGAAGCTGACGGCAAGGGCCGGACTTACGCTGGATGCTCTGGCAACGGTAAACTGGGAGATCGCGATGGGAGATACGCGGCTCTCGATCGAAGAGCTGCGACGGCTTGCACGGCTGAAAGCACCGCTGATACGGATGCGTGGCGAGTGGGTGGAGCTGGACCCGGCGGAGATCGAGGCGGTGATCGCGTACTGGAAGAAGGGGAAGACGAGCGAGGTGATGCCGATCCGCGATGTTGTGCGGATGGCACTGGGCGCCGTCCCCGGCCCCGGAGGAATGGAGCTTGGCGGAGTGGATGCAACCGGCGCGGTGGAGGAACTGCTGGAACGGCTCGGCGGGAGCAAAGGCCCGGGGGCAATCCCGGTGCCGGCGGGCTTTCATGGAACGCTTCGCCCCTATCAGGAACAGGGCTTCGCGTGGCTTGCCTTCCTCCGATCGCTCGGCCTTGGCGCATGCCTGGCCGATGACATGGGCCTCGGAAAGACGATTCAGACCCTTGCGCTCCTTGAACGCGACTGGGAGAAAGGGAGCGAGGGCCCAACGCTCCTGGTATGCCCCACATCGGTTATGGGGAACTGGCGCCGCGAGGCGGAACGGTTCACCCCAGGGCTGCCGGTGATGATGCACCACGGGGTGGCCCGCAGCAGGGGCGCCGCCTTTACCCGCGAGGCCAGACAAAACGCGCTTGTGGTAACCAGCTACCCGCTCCTCCACCGCGATGCCGAGGTGCTTGGCAGGATGTCCTGGAGCGGCATCATTCTGGACGAGGCGCAGAACATCAAGAACCCGGAGACCAGGCAGGCACGGGCCGCGCGGGCGCTTATCGGTAATTATCGTATCGCGCTCACCGGCACGCCGGTGGAAAATCATGTGGGGGATCTCTGGTCGATCATGGAATTTCTCAACCCCGGATTTCTCGGCACGCGCGCGGCGTTCAAACGGGCGTTCTTCCTCCCCATTCAGTCCGGGGGCGATCCCGCCGCCGCCGAGCGGCTTAAGCGCCTCACCGGCCCGTTTATCCTCCGCCGCCTGAAAACCGATCGATCGATTATCACCGACCTCCCGGAGAAACAGGAGATGAAAGTCTTCTGCACGCTCACGCGGGAACAGGCATCGCTCTATCAGGCAGTGGTGGATGAAATGACCGGAAGCCTGGATGATGCCGAGGGGATTCAGCGGAAGGGGATGGTGCTGGCCGGAATCGTGAAGCTGAAACAGGTCTGCAACCACCCGGCGCAGTTCCTTGGCGATAATTCCACGATCGCCGGCCGATCCGGGAAACTGGACCGGCTGACGGAGATGCTGGAGGAGGCGCTGGCGGAGGGGGATCGCGCGCTGGTCTTTACGCAGTTCGCGGAGATGGGGGGCATCATCAAACGCCATCTCCAGGAGACATTTGGCGTGGAGGCACTCTTCCTTCATGGCGCCACGCCGACAAAACAGCGCGACCGGATGGTGGAACGCTTTCAGGCCGAACACTCCGCCCCTCCCATCTTTATTCTCTCGCTGAAAGCCGGCGGAAGCGGGTTGAACCTGACGGCGGCCGCCCATGTGTTCCATTTCGATCGGTGGTGGAATCCGGCGGTGGAAAATCAGGCCACCGACCGCGCATTCCGCATCGGGCAGCAGCGGAATGTACAGGTGCATAAATTTCTCTGCGCCGGAACCGTGGAGGAGAAGATCGATGAGATGATCGAACAGAAGCAGAAGATAGCCTCAACGATCGTGGGCGGCGGCGGCGAGGCGTGGCTTACAACGCTCTCCACCGCCGAGCTGAAGGCGGTCCTCGCACTACGCGCCGATGCGCTGGGAGAATAATATCATGAAGGATTTCAACAACTGGCGTTTCAAACCATCGCGGCACCGTGAACCCGGCGGGGGGATCAAATCCCGATCGCAGCGGGGAGCGTTCGGCACAAGCTGGTGGGCAAAGCGCTGGATCAGCGTTCTTGAACGGTTCGATCTCGGCCCGCGCCTGGCCCGCGGTCGCGCCTACGCCCGGGGAGGCCGCGTCCTCTCGATCGCGATAGAAAAAGGGATCGTCACCGCAAAAGTGCAGGGGTCGCATGCCTACAACGTGTGGATCGAGGTGAAGACCCTTTCGCCGGAGCAGTGGGATACGCTGGCGAAGGCGCTCTCGGAACAGGCGATCTTCGCGGCCCAGCTCCTGGCGGGCGAGATGCCTGATGATATCGAGACGGTGTTCCATGATACCGGCATCCCCCTCTTCCCCGCCAATGTGCGCGATCTGGAAACCGACTGCACATGCCCTGACTGGTCCAACCCCTGCAAGCATATCGCGGCGGTCTACTATCTGCTCGGCGAGGAATTCGACCGCGACCCATTCCTGATCTTCAAGCTCCGTGGAATGGAACGGGAGGAGCTGATAACAAGGCTGGCACCGGCCGGGGAAACCGGCACCAGCGCGGAGGACCAGCCGGCCATGCCGCCGGAACCGCTTCGTGCCGATCCATCGCTCTTCTGGGGAACCGATTCCTATGCCGATCCCGAACCCGCCGAGCTGAGAACGCCTCCCGTTTCGGCGGCGCTGGTGCGGCAGCTTGGAGCGTTTCCGTTCTGGCGGGGAAAGGAAGCGCTGGAGGAGAGCCTGGTGAAAGTCTATGAGCGGGTGGGAACGATGCTGCGCGATCCCCAGGATGGCGCAACGGAAGCGGAAATCATATCAGAGGATTAAATTCCGGGGGATGTGTGATGAACTGGCACGGAACGTGCATTGGTTTACCGCTGAAATCTCTATTAACAAACGGAACATATCAATGACTCTGAAATCCACACTTCTCCTTGCCGCGGCCGTGATGATTACCTTCTCCGCCTGCAAGGATAACGATGCTGAATATGTGGCGCTGGATCACGACTGGGACGCCGCCGATAGCGCCTACCTGGTTGATTATACCGCCGTCAACACCTCCTATACGCAGCTTGAAAAGGATATCCAGGCCGCCAACGCCGCGGGGGATACAGCCGCGGCCGCTCGCTATGCCGCCGCGCAGCAGAAGATCGCGGCAAACAGGAAGGCACTTGCCGATATGGACGCAAAGCGCGCCCAGGCCCGCACCGCCCGCGATGCCGCCCGTACCGCGAAGAACAAGGCCGCGTACGACAGCGCCCGCAGCGCCATCGATTATAACGCCTGGAAGGCTGATCTGGACCGGATGAAGGCCGAGCAGAATGAGCTCCAGGGAACGATCAAGATCGGAAGCAAAACGGTTGGCGCGGTGGATGTCAATACCAAGGACCCCCACAAGCCGCTGGTACGCGTCGAGCCGGGAAAGAACGATAACAAGCCCCTGATCGAGAGGAACAAGAACCCGAAATAATTCGGGATAGACGGTCGGGTGGTAGGGGCGATTCGTGAATTGCCCCTACCACCTCGTACTCAGCGTGGCGCTTAACAGAAACTCGTTATAATTGCTCGTCGATACCACAAAGCTCCGATAGACATTCCGCTGCGCGCTTACCTCGAACACCCCGAAATCCCACAGTCCAACCGAACTGGTAATAAAGAATCCGACGTTATCATCGGTCCCTCCCTGCTTCGAAATGTTGAAGCCGGCCGTGTTGTTCCAGATATCGAACGCGGTATATGATGCCCCGAGATCGACCGATAGAAGCGTGTTGGCGCTATCCCCCGCCGCCTGTAGCGATGACGATGTCACGCCGACGCTGAGCGATAATGGGAACGCGAAGTTCACAAACTGATTGGCCCCGATCGTCGTGACGCCGTAATCGCTTATCCCCTGGTAGGAATTGCTGTTCTGCCGCGAAAAATTCACCGTGGTCCCGCCGTTAACCCCAAACACCTTGTAGTTATACCCCGCCGTGGCGGAGAGAAGCGATGTCGTGTTGTTGATATCGACCAGGTTGAGCGTGTCGGAGGCATCGCGATAGCGCTGCTCGTATGGGGAATATTGAAGGCGGAGATAGGGGTATTTCGAGAAGTTCAGCCCAAGCCCAACGCCGTACGAGAAGATCGTCGTCTGCGAGGTCTTGAACGTCGGGAAGACATTGTCCATGTCACGCTTCACAAACACCGTCGCGGTGATCTGACGACGGAGGAATTTCTGCTCCAGGTTGGCATCCCAGCGGAGATTATCGTTTCTGAGCGATGGCACACCGAGTGAGAAATACGCCGGCCCAACCTTCCTGAGCGATGCCGTCAGCCGCGTATCGGTCTCCGGCAGCCTGATGATCGACCGCAACGCATACGCATAATCGACAACGCTGGAGATATTCGGGTCCACGGAGTTCCGCACAAAGTCCGGGATCTCGCTGCTCTGAAATCTCGCCGCCTCCTGATCCCCCGTCAGAAGCGATCCCGATCCCTCCGCCTGAAGGAGAAAATGATCCTCGAAGAGCGGAACATTGATATCCATCCCCAGAACGTAATTCGCTTTCGGCGTAACCGGCAGGCCGTTGCTGTCCAGCGGCAGCGAGCTTTTATCATCCTTCGCGTAGACGCCGGTGACGATGAAATGCCCGCCATCCTTCTTTCCATACCCGAGCCGGGCCGCGAAGAGCGTTCTGGTATATGATGGATTATTCAGCACCGTGTCGATCGACCCCGGCTGGAATGAGCGCGGCAGAAGGATTGAGCGCTGCGTTTTTCCGGCCGCCGCCGCCACGTAGAACATGCCGGGATTCCACTCCACGTTCGCCCCGGTCACCGGAACATCGTTCAGCGTCAGGGGCGTATAATTCGGATAGGTGACGCCGACGGAGAGGGCGGGAAAATTGGCGAAGAACTTCTCCGATGCCGAGACCAGCCCAAGTTTGTCAAGCTGGCTCATGCTCTCGGAAAGCGCCTTGTCCTTGATCTTCTCGATATCGGCGTACTCCTTCAAATGATCAAGCTCGCGCAGCTTCTCCTCGCCGATACCCCCCAGCGAATCGCGCAGGCGCTCCACCCCGCCGGCCGCGTCCTGCAATCGCTTCAGCTCCTCGATCTCGCTCACCTTCTCGTAGGCGCGCTGAAGGATCTCCCCCTCCAGCTTGTGATAATCCAGATCGAAGCTGATGCTGTTCATGTTCTGGCGGTAGATGCTCTGCTCCGTGGAGAGGACAAGGTTAACCGTAAATGGGACATTGTAGAAGCTGAGCGTGGGGCTTAGTTCCATCCGCACGAAATCCGCTGGCGTCTCCTGATATGTCCCCTGCCGGTTCGCGGTCTGCGCGTACATCCTGGCGCTGCCGGAGAAGAGAAACGGCGATTGGGCCGGGGCTGGAACCGGCGTGGGGCTTACGGCGCTCCCTGAGTCAATCGGCGGAGCCGGCTGCGCGGATGCCCCGGCGGATGCAAACGCCGCGATCATCGAAACCAGCAACGATTGAAAAAGCACGCGCCGGTATCCGCCATTCGAAACAACCCTGACCGCCATGAGCAAACACCTTTCCCAGCAGGGATATTGATTGATCTTGTTCAATGCATAACCGGAACGTTTCACCAGCGCCGGAGAAAGTTGTACGGGGACGTTTGAAACGTCCCCCGACATCCGACATCACACAACATCCACGCGTTACAGCAGGATCGTATCGGCATAGACCAGCCGCTCGATGGAATCCTTGGTGGTATAGATCGCCATGCCGTCCTTGTCGGTCTTTCCATCCTTCAGCATGTTCGCCTCGCGCTCATTTGCAAGGCTTACCGTCGCAACGTCAGCATCGGCGTAGAGGCGTTCGTATTCCCGGATCGCCAGGCGGTACGGTTTTCCGCCAAGCTGCTTCGGCTTTTCGGGAAGGTTGACCTGCGCCATCCAGACCATCTTCGACTCGTACTGCTGGAACGGGGCAAGCTCGATATCGGTAAGCTCCTTGGAAACCGGCGCCCAGCCCATCTCCCCCACCACATCGTAATCGATCCCCGGAACCGGCGCCTCCACCGTCACGGTCAGCCGCCGGCTGTAGCCGACGTTCTTGTAGGTCTTCTTATCGGCCGGGTTGAATCCCTCCGACTTGCTGAACTGGTTGATGCCGTGAACGCCGGAAACCATCACCCTGATCGCCTTGTCGGAATCGAACGTGACAGCGGCCACGCGATCCGGGGCAAGCTGCGCGAAGTCCGTCATCACCACGCGGGAGAGATGCGCGTCGGTGATCGAGTTGGGCTGGTAGCGGGCCAGCGCCAGCCGGACGAACGGGTAGTACGACTGGCCGGCATCCACCACGATATCGCAGAACCAGAGTTGCCGATCCTCATCGAATTCCACCACATGCGGCGCCACTGAAACCACCGGATACGGCTTTCCCGCCACATTGCGAAGCTCATCCAGGCTCAACCCGCTCACCTCGCCATTATCGGGATTGGTGGAGATCGGAAAATCGGAGGCGGACGGGGTGGACTTCGTGTAATCCGAGCCCCAGACCGGGTCCATGCCCCACTGCGTTACATACGGCTTCATCAGATCGCTCTTCGTATCGCTGATGCTGTCGTAGATACCGCCGCCGCCGCGGAGTACCACCCCCAGCATCTCCCCCTCGCCAGTGGAATACCACGGGCGATCCATATAGACGCGCAGGCCGCCACCACATCGCCGGCTGACAATGTCGTTGCCGATCTTCTGCGGCGGATCCCATCCGAACGTCGGGATAACGTAGAGGACTTTCGGGGCGTCCGGGCGGGCGGAGCTGCGGATATTCACCGTGAACTCATCCCCCTCGCGCGTCAGGTTCTTCGGATCATCGGTGATAAGCGTCGGAAAATACTCGCGGAACCGCGTGGTGCCGAGTATATGATAGCGCACCATCCTGTGCTTGGTATCGCCGAACTCGTGACGGAAATCCTTCTGGTCCAGCGTGATCCATTTCTTATCGGCGGGATCGCCGGTGGCCGGATAGGCTATCGGGATCGGGAGCTTATCGGGATAGAACTCCTCGATCTTCGCCTCGAACACATGCGCGCTCCCCTTGATGATCTGGTACTGGCCGGGATGGCTTGCCTCGTGCTCCCCGTCGCGCGGGACCGGCTCGGTCAGGTAATCCACCGGCTCATCCCAGGCGGCAAAGAGATCGATCTTTCCGGTGCTCCTCACCGAAAGCTGGAACAGCCCCTTCAGATCCACATAGGTATCGCCGATCAGGTTCTTGATCCCCTCCAGCTTCTTGATCGTCGGCTTGCAGAGGGGCTGCTGCACGGCATGGACCAGCGTCATGGTGCGAAACGGCGTCATCATCCAGTGAAGGCCGGTGGCCGCGTCCTGCATCAACTCGCCGAACTTCGGAGCCCCCTTCATCCACTGGGCAAGCCCCATCTGCTTCACGTCGCCGATATCCAGATAGCTGCTGTACTGCACCGTCAGCTTCTCCCCCTTCCCCAGATAGACATCCAGGACGCGCTCGGATGGGTCCCACTTTGTCACCCCGGCGTGCGGCTTTGCATCGCAGTAATCAGGGTCGTCGATGATCTCGCTCACCCGCAGGAGAAACGATTCCTTCAACGGCCATTCGCCGCTGAAGGGGATCTTCAGCGTGCCGAACTTCTCCGATGAGCCGTTGTTGGGAAGCCCGCGGAACGCAACCCCGCGCGAAAACGGATCGGGGAGATACGGAAGCGCGACCTTTGCCTCGTGATGGATCAGATACTGCCCCGCCTCCGCCGCCGGAGCGTCGGGGTTGAGGGGGTTGATAATGTAGTTCTCCGGGTGCGGCGCCCACTCCGGCTTCGATGCCTCCATGTCCCCCTTCAGAATGGGATACGGAGGATGCGCCTTCACATCCGGCGGCGTCACAAGGATGATCTGGTTCGGATACGGCACCGGCGTGGGAGACCCGGTGTTGATATCGATGATCTCGCGATCGAAGAACGTCCCCATCTCCTTCTTGGAGATGTTGTACGCCCTGGCAATCCCCGACGGCCCCGATTTAATCTCCTCGTCGAACATCGAATGCGTCTCCGCCATCAACTGCGATGTCTTCGGCGGGACGATATGCCGGCTGGTCTCCTTGTCGTACTCAAGCCCGGTGAGCGTATTCAGCGCCGAGGTGTACGTGGCCGTGTTCTTGTCGTAGTTGCTCCGGATCACCACATGCTCCACCGATTCCCCCTCGAACTTCAGCCAGCGGAGAATCACCGCCGGCGGCGGAACCGGCTCGAACCGGGAGTAGAGAACCTGGTCGGTCACCTGCGTCTCATCGGTAGAGGAGAGCGGCTCGCTGTTGCCGGCCAGATCGACGGCGCGGGCGCGGAACCTGTAGACCTTGCCGAACCGGAGCATCGGAAGCGTTTCGGACGTGGCCCTGAAGCTCGTCTTCAGGTTGATCCCCGGCGGCAGCATCCCTCCCGATGGATCATCGGTCACATTCTCCCCCTGCGCCGCCTTCGGCGATCCGTCCGGCTTGTAGGTGTCCGGGGCGATCGTCTTCCCCGGCCGCTTTGCCACAAGGCTCCATCCCTTCCAGCGGAAGAGCATTTCATGAAGATAGAGATCGCTGGAACCGCCATCCTTGGAGGATGTCGAGGCCCCCTTCACATATCCCTCCTCATCATTGATCTCGATCTTCTTCACGCCGTCCGCCGTCATCGTATAGACTCCGTCGCGACGGCAGAGGGAGAGCCATTTGCCGTCGAACACATCCACGCGGTAACCGCGGAGGAGATCATCGGCGTAGAAATCATCGATCGGCCCGGCGGCATTGGCGGCCACGTTCCGCTTGCCGAAATCGTGGAAGAGCTGCGCCAGGAAGACCGCGCGGTTGAATTTCAGCACGCCGATTCCGCCGGAGCGGAGCGCGGGAAGCGCCGCCTCGTTCGGGGAGGAGTAGGCGCGGCTTTTCGGATCGACCAGGCGATAGAGATTGCCGGCGAAATCGACAGCCTTCATCGCGCTGCCGTCAACATCGATCTGCACAACGTCGAACGGGCTTTTCGTCTGCGGGTCGTGCCGGTCATTGGCCCCTTCAAGCTTCAGCATCCCATCGCGCAGATCGCTTCCGGCTCTCGGCCGCGGGCGGAACGATCCATCCGGCGTCAGCACGGTCCAGGGACGGATGGCGTTTGCATCGGAGAAGCCCTGGCCGCCGGCCTTGAACTTCACACGGATCTTGTTGAACGCAACGGCGGGCTTCGGTATCACCACCTCGATCACAATCCCCAGCCGCCGCTCCAGTTCCGGGTAATCGGAGAGGGACGCGAGTATCTGATGGAAGTCGATATCGGGAACGGCGATGCGGTGCGGAACCAGCGCCACGTTCGGCTTTTCGAGATAGCTGGTGGTGGTCTCCGGGCGATCGTAGAAACGCGCCGCCTGCTGGAAGGAGAACTGCTGGAGCGATGTAAACCCGTAGTCGGAGAACCTGCGAGCGTCCAGCACCTTGTCCCGCTTGAGGAACAGATCGGGATTGGGCGGATGCTTTACCAGAACCGCGAGCGACTGGTCCGGGCGATAGTTGATATAGCCGAACGTATTGCGGATGTTATGGAGCGTGTCGTCGGTATCGATGTTCGGATGGCTGTTCGGCGATGACGAGCCGATTGCCGCGTACGTATCCTTCAGAAACGAGAGGACGCCGCGAGCCGGATAGGAACGGAGCTGCCGGTTCTGATAATCGGGATAGTTGTACGGCTTTACCGACGTGCTTGCCTTGAAGATGCTCTTCCAGAGCCCGGGATCGCCGTAGACATCCCCCGTTGTGGAATTCTTCTTCACCCGCTCGGCCGGAATCGGGAGCGGGCTGGAATCGATCTCCACAAAGAAATCGAGCGATTTGAGCTTCCCCGGCCAGTGCCCATTGGCAGCGTTCCAGAAGTCGGGGAACTCATCGAGACGTTTCGGGCTCCCCGGCGTCAGACGGGGGGAAATGTAGATCGAGAGTTTGAGCTTGTCCCCTTCCACGCCGTGCGGCAGCGCTGTCCAGAGTAGTTTCTGACTTGCCATGACATCTTCCCTGATAATCCTGATCTGCTTCTGTTATGCAAACGCGCGGCAGTATTCCAGCCACGGATCCATGCTTGTCCCGCTTGCGTCGGTATACGGCCCCATCAACTGCTCGAACGATGGATCTCCCTTCGATCCGGAGAACTTCCGCTCGCACTCGATATCCACGCTCGCGCTGAAGAAGAGGACATGCACCTCGATCGTCAGCACCGCCTTCCCAACGCATTTGCCGGAGCTGAACTCGTATGTCAGGCTCAGCTCAAGCTCAAGCGACGCGGAGATCAGCCCGAGCACATCCACCTCGCCACCAAGGTTGAAGAACCCGGTCAGCGAGCAGTTGTCCTCCCCCCCCTCCTTCACCATCTTGAAGTAGATGCCGGCCATCACATGGACGCCGCCGCTTGCCACGCCGAAATCGATCGAGATGCTTGCGCCGAACTCGAACGACGCCTCCAGGATGTGAATCCCCGCCGGCGTAAGAACCACGCCGAAGAACCCGCCGCCGCCGAAGAGCGATACCGTCAGCAGGAACGGCTCATCGCGCGTGCAGAAGTTGAAGCGGACGCTGAGCGGATCGCCGATGAAGGGGATGGTAAACCCGGCCCCAAGGCTCATATTCTGAAGGCTGAACATGCCGACCGAGATATTCGGCAGCGCAAGCGAGAAGCTGGCATCGATGCCATTCTCCGTGATACTCAGCGCCGGAGGATCGCTGAAGCCATCCAGCGGTATCAGCTTCTTCAGCGTCTCGATAAAGCTCAGCGGCCCCACAAACTCGATATTGCTCAGCACCACATTCACATCGGCCTTCTTGCCGGAGCTTGCGAAGAACTGGAGCTTCTCGAAATGCAGCCGCATAAAGCTGAGCGGCGCTATCAGATCGATGATGAAATCCTCAAGCGAGCAGATGATCTGGAACGATGGAACGCTGTTCCCCTCGGTCTTGGCGCGCACTTCCGCCGCTATCACAAACCCATCGGCGCGGTTCGGGATAAAGAGCGGCTTGCCAGCCACAAAGCCCCACTCCTTGATCAGCGGGCGCCATTCGAACTTCACCTTCATCTCCTTCGCCATCTCGATGGCGTCGGCGAAGCTCTTGATCTTCTGCACAAAATCGGCGACGTCCTTCAGCGTGTTGGTGAACTGCGCCAGCCGCGCCAGCGCCTCGTTCTTCAGCGCCGCGTCGATCCCCGGCGTCTTCGGGATGTTCGTCGCCATGCTCTGAAGATGCCCGACAAACGTGCTCAGGTCCCCCGGAAGAGCGCCGGCATTGAACGATGTGATATGGCCGATGATGCTGTCGATATCCCCCTTCAGCGTGTTCGCCGCCGAGGAGAGGGCGCCGGGAAGCGCCTCCAGCGTCCCCTTGAACGCCTCCACATCCTTCATAAACGCTTCCACCGTGTTCAGCGCCTCGGTCACGAACTTCGGCATCAGATCCAGCTTGTCGGCACCGAGCGACTGGATGATGGAGAAGAGATCGATGCAGCCGAAGATTTTCGCGTTCAACCCGCCGAAGAAATCGGCAGGATCGAAATTCCCCACGGTCATATTGTCCACCGATCCAGCCACCGGCCCAAGCTTGCGCGAGAGGCCGGAGATCGACATGTTCGGCTTGACCAGGCCGCCGGAGCGGTCCCCCTTTTTGTCGAAGCTCAGGTCGATCCCGCTGCTCGCCATCTTCAGGAACACCTCGCCGACGTTCGCGCCATCGAACCCGCTCTTCAGATATTCGGTGTGATATTCCACATCCCCCTTGCCGTCGTTCCCCACAAGATGCTTGATGGCGGGGATCAGCAGCTTCGATTTCTTGACCACCGGGAAGAACCGCGGGGCCATGTAGGAGAGATTGGAATAGACCGTGGGATCGGATGGGACGCGGGCGTTGAAGGTGATGGTATCCACCTCATACACCGTATCCCCCAGCTTCTTGCTGGCGGCAAAGGCGACCTTCTGGCCGTTGAACGGCCGCTCCCGCCGCTCCACCGGATATGCCGGCGACACCCCGTTGCCGTTGAACTGCTTGGCGATGCTCAGCATCGTCGTATTGGAATCCTGATCGGTGAGCTCCTTGCCGATAAACTGAAGCGGCATGGTGATCTCCGAGTTCTGCCCGTTGAGATCCTCCAGCACCAGATGGAACTGAAAATCCTTCCCCCCGACCCGCGGCCAGAAGGAGGACTGCAACATCGCGTCGGGGAAATCGCTGTTCTCCGGCGGGTCAAGGTTCGGCGTGACAAGCGTGGTGATCTGCACCCGCTTGAACGGCATCTGAAGATCGAACGATTCGCCGTTCTCCTTCACGCCTGACCCGCCGAAAAGCTTCTCCGGCTCCCGCACCACGATAAACATCCGCTGCCGCAGATACGCCACCTTCACCGATGAATTATCGGGATGCGGCTGGAACTTCCGCTCCGTCACCTTGATCAGCGATGCCCTGTGCCCGAACGGAAAGAGAAAACCGGCGTAGACAACGCGGACGTAATTATCGCGTCCCATCGTCCCGCGATGCCGCCACTCCTCCACCGAAAGCCCCAGCGGCAGCTTGTCCCATGCGCCGCGCGTGTCCATCCATGCGCCAAGCGATGTCAGCATCAGCCGCTCCACCTTGATCGGCGTCGGCTCGTACTCGGCGCGCAGGATATGGAGATGGAAGTTGGCCGAGAGATGGACGATGTTGTGCCGGTCAAACCCGTCAAGCGACATCCTAAAGGGAACGTTGGCGTGCGGCGGCCAGTGCTGCGTATCGGCCGGATCAAACGCACCGGTGGTATCCAACCCGTTTACCGGCGGCTGGCCCACCCACGGCCGTGCCCAGACCGCACGGATCGTCCGCAATGCCGATGTGGAGTCGGTTTCATCAGCCGCCCCCTTGGTTCCGCGCACGGCCAGCCGCGTATGCCACAGCTCCGAACGCCCGGTCATCGGCGAGACCACCGGCTTGGTGGCGTGCGCCCAGGCGGAAAGCGCGTGCGGCGAGATGATCAGCCGGTACGGCGATTCGATCGCGGTCTCGTTGGGAGATGGGTTCTTCAGATCCGGCTTTGTGGCAACAAGGTAGAGCCCCGCCAGCGTGGCGTTGATGGCCTTCTCATCCACCGCCACAAACTTCGAGATGCCGGAGGTCTTGCCGAGCTGCTGCGTATGCTTCTCGTAGATATACTTCTCGGCAACCGTCGCGTTCCCCTTGAGAGGCCGTCCGCCAAGATTTCCCGGCTTGATGGTGAGGCTCTTGGTGGTAATAGTCGGGGAGTGCGGGATGATGGTGCCGCCAAGCGTTCCGGCCTTGTAGACTCCCTTCCCCGGCTCCGCGTTCAACTGGAAGATGGTGTTGATATCGATCACCGTCATCCCCGTGTCCAGCGTCAGCAGCCCCCAGTTGATCGTCTTCGGCGGAAGCGCCGCGGGGACAACGCTCAGATCGTATTCACCGAGCTTCCCAAGGATCGCCTCAAGCGAATACGGGATCGACGTGGTCCCGGCCGGCACCTTGAAGACCAGCCGGCTTTTCCCCGCGAACCGCGACTGCACCGGCGGCCGCTTCGGCGTCTCTCCGCCGGTTGCCGCGTCGGGATCGGGAGGGGTGTGCGGCGCGCCCCCTTTATCGGGGGGAATCTTCACCGGGACGTGCGCGGTATCGTCAACCTCGAAAAACGCCTCCTCGGCAATGTTCTGCGGCTGGAAATGTGCCACGATATAGGCGGCGCCGCTTCCGCGCGTCAGCGAGGAGGTACTCCTGGCGATCCTTTCGGATGGAGCGCCCCCATCCGACCTCCTCTTTTCCAGCCCGCCAATGCCGGTGGAGAGCGAGAGGTTGATAAACTCGAATTCCAGGACGAGAAGATCCTGCGGGCGGATCATCGAGACGCGCATATTCTGCACGACCATCTTCACCGCGCCATCGCCATCCCCCGGATGGAAATGGACGTAATCGGTGGCGTCGCGCGCGGCGGCCGCCTCCATTCCTCCGGTCACAAACTTCATGCGGCGCCCCGGATCGGCGGCGACCGGCTGTGCGATCACCCCATCCCCCATCGGCGGCCCGAATGTGCTCAGCAACGCCGGAGCGCAATCCACGCGCCGCGCCTCGTTTCCGGCATGCTCAATCTCGAACCTCCCCCCCGAGCCGTCATCACCAACCAGCACGCTCCCGTTGGCGGTATGCAGCCAGACAGGATCGGCGCCGTAACGGGCAACCAGCGCGCTCCGTTCCTCGCCCCCCTCAAACATCATGGCGTAGCGCGGGCGGCGGAGCGGAAGCGAAAAATCATCGCCGCTCCCGCCGATCAGCGAGCCATGCGGACGCACCATCACACCGGAGACATCACCGTTCCCCTCGGCCATCAGCGCGCTGGCCCGAGCGCCGTTGCGCCCCTCGCCGGTCTCCACATGAAGCAGATCGAACGCGGAGCCATCGAACAGAACGCGCCAGGGATCGCCGGCGGCGGTGGCATGCTCCATCTCCCAGTTCTTATCCCGCCGCTCCATGACGATCAGCGACCGGAGCGGCATCCGCTGGTCGAGAAGGCTTTCGCTTTTAGGATCGGCAAGGGAGATGCTGGCGGCATCGGAGCGGACGTTCTCCCCCTGACCGTTCAGACGGGCAACGTCGGAGCCGGCAAGGCGGAGCGTCCAGTCGGGAAAGAATTCAGCATCGGCGGGGCCGTGCAGCGATAGGCCGGAGCCGGGACGGAACTGGCAGAGAGGCAGATCGGCCTTGATTGCGGAGCGCGCCGCAACCGCGCCGGCAAGCCAGCGCTCCAGCGGCAGCGTGGCGGAAAATCCTCCAAGTGCCAGATTGAGCTTCATCTTCCGGCCGAGCAGACCGGGATGGATCTCGCAGGAGAAATCGGCGGGAAGATCTGTTCCGGGATAGAGCGCGCCGGACATCTCCACGCGGATATGCCCCCCTTCACGCTCCACCGCGATCGACGGCGAGCCGCCGAACCGCGCCGTATCGATCACCCAGCGCTCCTTTCCGCCAAGACGGAAGGCAATGCGGTTCCGATCGCCGGTGATATCGAACTCCCCCAGCATCGTGGGCGCCACCGCTTTCGCGGCGGGCGTTCTGATCGAAAGGGCCGCGCCGGCGCTGACCGAAAGGCCGAGCAACTGGCGGCGTGAAAGCCGGAGCCCCGCCGCATTGGCGGCAACGTCGTCCAGCAATCCTCCCGATCTGCGCAACCGTAGTGGACGCTCCGCTCGTAACGCGGCGATGTTCAATCGCAGTGGTCGCATGATAATTTCCGTCTGCTAGTAGAGATAAATTCGATTCGATCCGTCTCCAGCTACATCTGCTTCGTTAACCTGGGTTCCCGGCGGAACTGTGGGCTGGCGTGCAGCGATTCTCAGAGCGTATGATGTACAAGGCGCGTGACAATCTGCCCGGAAGGGGACCGGCCTTCCCGACGAAGGCCATTCGATAACAAACTTGTGAAGGCGTGGCGTCCATGGACCCATCGCATACCGCCGTGGCTATTTCCCCGATCCATCCCGCTACTGCCCATCGCACGAGTGGAGCAGCTCCTTCAGAATCGCCGGGGGAATTGTCGGCTTCAGGCCGACGATCAGCGAATCGATATTCCCGCGCACAATCCCGAAATCCGTCGCCTTCTCCGTCAGGCCGATAAGCGATACGCCGCGATCAAAGTTCTTCAGCATCGTGGGGGTCAGAATCTTCTTTCCATGAAATGCCGAATCGATAAAGACCCTGTTCTTCAACCCGCCGGACAACGGATCGAAATCAGTTCCGCCGTCGGCGTCCAGCTTCCGTGGCTGATAGGCAAACCACCAGATCTCGCTCTCACCAAGCGGGAAATCGCCATCGGACGCGCTCACCTTCCATGCGTATTTCCGCCCGGTCGTAAATGGGCGGGAGCTGATGGGAAACTGAAAAACCGTTGGCGTGATGGAAGGGCGGTCGAACCACGCCGGGTTGGACTGCATCGCATCAAACGGAGTCTGGCGGCCGACTATCTCCACGATCTTCAATCGATAGCGGATCTGCTGTCCGCGCTTCAGCGGCGACGGCGGCATCCAACTGAAGACCGGGAGCTTGTCCTCCACGATTGATTCATCAGACGGCGATATCAGCACCGGCGGCGTGGCCTGCTGAACCTCCGCGTTCTTGCAATCCCGGCCGATCACATCCCCATCGTTGCAATCGCGGCGCACCTCCACGCAGATCTCATACGATCCGGTCGGCGCGCTTCCGGTCCTTATAAAAACATCCTTATACTTGTTGTCAAAGTAGTGAGCATCGATCGGCTGGATCTCCGCGCCGGTAACCATATGGGTTCCGGGCGCAAGGACAAACCGCGTGGTCGTGGCCTCCACAAGAACCTTGTCCAGGTTCGTCTCGCGGAGACGACCGAACAGGCAGATCGTGATGGGGGCCTGGGTGTTGTTGACCAGACGGATACGCCAGAGATCGGCGATCTTCAACTGATTTGGAGGAGGCTGGAAGAGGGTGACCTGAACCTGGGACTGGGCGCGGAGGCCGGCGGGGATAATCGCTGCAAGCACGGCGAAGGCCGCAAGCAGGATAACGGTACGTGCTGATCTCATCACTTCCCCCAATGATTGATACGTTATCAAAAACCGATGTGCAAGTTTCCCCCGCGCCGAAGAGGAATCGATAAAATACCGATCCGCGCGACGAGCGGCAGAAGCTCGCTGAAAACATTCCTGGGGGAATTGGCCGAGCGATCGGCCACGAGCATGTTACGAAGAAGTTGGGTCTCCATCAAGAGAAAGCCTCGATTCGCAACAATTCCCGGCACTTTTGCCCACGCTTAACATTGCGGCGCGGCGTAATCGCTCTATGAGCGAAGAACGGAAACATTCAAAAATGGTTAGCAGGATAGCCATATGAACATACTGGTCACCGGCGGAACCGGATTCACCGGAACAGGCGTGGTCCCCGCCCTGCTCCGGGCCGGACATTCCCTTACCATCCTCTGCCGACCCGGCTCGGAGCGAAAACTCCCTGGCAGCGAGCGCATCACGCCGGTCACCGGAAGCCCGCTCAACGCCGATGATGTAGCGCGCGCGCTCCGTGGTTGCGACGCGGTGGTGCATCTTGTCGGCGTCCGGCGCGAGGAGACCAGAAAAACGGGGCTGGGCTATGAGGAGGTGGATGTGGAATCGGCGCGAATCATGGCGCGCGCGATGTCCGCGGCCGGTGTAAAGCGGATTATCCTTCTGAGCGCCGGGGCAATCGGCAACAGCAGATATGTACAATGCAAGGCGCTGGCGGAACGCGCGGTGATCGACGCAAAGCTGGACTGGACGATCTACCGTCCCTCCTTCATCCTCGGCCCCGGACAGCAGTGGCCGATCCTCCTGGAACCGCTCCTTGCCGTTGCCTCCCTCCTCCCCGGCCACCTCGGCGATGTGGCGCGCCGCGCGCGAAGCGTGCGACGGGAGGAACTTGCCGCGAGCATGGTACGGGCGCTGGAGAACCGGTCATCAATCGGGGAGATTTATGACGTTTCGCGGATCAGGGCAACGGGGGGAATGCGCGGGGAAGTGGTATAGAAGGAGTTGAACCGACGGAGGCAGGGATGGGACAACAGATCGGCAACGTGCATGATGAGAGGACTGCGTCTTTTCACGTGTGGTATAGATCACCCATGCCGCTGACGAGAATCACGAACAGTACGTAAGGAACTATCCAGAGCGTTGCAATAGCCAGCGCGATATTAATCAAAACGGAATGCCGCATGCCACGGTGGATGCCAAGCCCATACGTGATAATGCCGACAACCAGAACAGCGGCCTCTGTCCACGCCAGATACCCCATAACCGCATTCGGAACATCGGAATACAGGATGAGCAAATAACCAATCACGAAAGCAATCAGCGGCAGAAGCGCAACGGCTCTGTACGGAACATATGATCGTGCTGGCATCACATTCGCCATCTGAATTCAATTACCACGACTTGTTGTCGTAATGAAGACGGGGCCGGAAGCTCCCCCCGATCACCACGGAGCAGAAATCATACTAAGCGATAAGAACGGAGCACCATCCCGAGCACCACCCAAACAGGAATGCCGCAGATCACCGGCTTGCATGAACGATTTAGAACTTATCTTTGTTCCTGCTAAATGATGCCCGGAATGAGTCCCGTGTTCCGTAGGCACTGTTTTGCGAGAGTTGACCACTCCTCCCTCGTGGTGGCGTTATGCCGCCATCGGGATAGGGTCTTTCCCCCCGGATCCACTTTCGGCCACGAACGGACGTCCTGACCTGCTACGGACGAACGTGGACTCTCGACGCATACCCGTTATCACACATTATGAACGATCAGCATCTACGAAACTTCACAGATATCCAGCTTCTGGAATGCATTGCCGCCCGTAACACCGCGGCCGTATCGGTTCTGTACGATCGATTTTCCAAGCTGATGTATGGCATCATCCTCGCCGTGGTCCGCGACACCGACGATGCCGAGGATATCCTTCAGGAAGTGTTCATGCAGATCTGGAAGAATGCCTCCACCTACCAGCCGGCGCTCGGCTCGCCGAAAACCTGGATGGCGCGGCTGGCCCACAACCGGGCAATCGATCTTCTCAGATCGAAGCGATACCGTCAGCGGAAATCCGAGGTGGCCGGCCTGGACAGCGGGAACATGGATGCCACCCCTCCCGCCGAATATGTCGATAACAATACATGGCGGCAGACGGTCCACAACGAGCAGTCAGGCTATATTTCCCGGGCGATGGCGCGGCTGCCGCATGAGCAGCGTAACCTTATCGACATGGCGTTTCTTCAGGGCTACACGCATCAGGAGATCGCCACGGCCACCAATATCCCACTCGGCACGGTCAAGACACGGATTCGGAGCGGAATGCAGGAGCTCCGATCATATCTTTCGGGGACATACGTCGAAGTCCCCGGCGCCTGACGGCGGAACGGCAGCCGTGTGTGGATGATCGTTGCTGAACAGGCCCGGCAGTTGAAGAACTCCAGACATATACCACGATTTCCCGGAACCGGCATCAGCCGGAATACAACGCGCGCGATGTCGCTCGATCACGGCCGATGCAAACCGGAATCGGCTTAATTACGTATTCATACCAAGGCGCAGGTGGGAGATTCCCACACTTCCCCCCGATTGCAGTTATCAAACTCATGAACACGAACGGCAACAACACTCCTGAGAACCCGGCGGATCAGCCGGAGTTATACGCCCTGAATGCTCTCTCTCCACTGGAGGCGGCGGCATTTGAGGCGCGGGTTATCAATGGGGACGTGGACGCGGAGGAGCTTGAGAATCATATGCAGACAGTGCTCGCCCTCTGCGAGGAGATGGCGGCGGTGATGCCCGCTCCCCGACGCGCGCTGAAGGATGCGGTGATGGCGGCGATCGACCCGGCGCCGGCGGCCGAAGGGTTGAAGCCGGGAGAGCAGATTTTTGTGATGGCCGATGAAGGGGAATGGCAGAGCCCGGGGCTTCCGGGACTTTCGATGAAGATTCTCTATCACGATGACGCGCGCAAGCGCACCAGTGTGCTGGTTCGTCTGGCTCCCGGCGCAGCGTATCCCGCGCACCGCCATATGGGGCTGGAGGAATGTCTGGTGCTGGAAGGCGATCTTTATGTGGATGGTCACTCGCTCAGGGCCGGCGATTACACGGCATCGATGACCGATAAGATCCATATTGACACGCACAGCGAACATGGCTGCCTGCTCCTTTTGAACACTCCGCTGGATGATGAATTTCTGGAAGAAGGCTACGGCGCGTAGACGGTTCCGATGATGATGATATGGAAAATGATAAAGGGCGATCGTAATGATCGCCCTTTTTTTTGACGGGAATATCGTGAACACAATCCACGGCGCAGTCACGAATCGTGATGAGAACTCACAATCCACAACCTAAAGACCCGAATTCCAGCACATAATTCCGGGTTCGATCTTCCGGCATTAGAAAGCGTTTCAAACCACCACCGCCGGCATTTCCAGAAATCGCCCGTATCGCTCCGCCGCTTCCGCCAGCGCGCGACGTTCGGCGGGATTCAGCTCGCGGAACGGATCAGGCATCACCGCAACTTCCCCCTTCTTCACAACCCGCTTCCACGTCCCGACGATCTGACCGCCGATGACGATCATATTGTTGAAGAGGATATTTCCGCGCGAGTCAAGCCGGTTGGCATGCGATGGATTGAACACCGCATCCCGATTTTTATATCCGACGATATATTCATCGTAATTCGGCAGCAGTTGTGCCGTACCGACGATATCCGTTGCCGCATGTTCCGACGCGGAAAACCAGAACGTCTCCCCGTCGATGATTTCATGCGCAAATTCATGTTCAATCATGGCGATGCTTCTTCGCGCATCGGTCAGCGTCAGGCCGGACCACCAGGAATAATCGCGATCGGTGGCGGGGCCGTGGCTTCTGAAATAGCGGCGCGCAAATTCAGCAAGCGCGGCATCCCCTTCCAGCATCGCGCCGGATGGAACCCATTCCTCCAGCAGCGCCAATGACGATTTTCCGCCGCAACGCGTTGCATAGCAGATCACGCCGTCGGCAAGGGCGCGCTGCGGTATCAGCGTCCCGCGCAATCCGCTGGAGTCAATTCCGGCGCGCGTCAGGGCTTCGCCAAGCTCCGGTCGCGTAAGAAGGTTTCCGCCGGCAAGCGCATCCGAGATAATGTTGTTTGATTTCTCGTAAATATCCTCGGTCAGTCCAAGTTTGTGGGATCGCGCGGTGTTATTGATCAGGCTTCGTATTCTCGGGGCCATCAGCCGGAGCATCCAGCGGATATCCTCCGGCGGGAGAAAATGCACGGTCCCGCGCATAAACGATGTCTTGATACATTCCTTTTCCGCAATCGCCCGCTCGATATCCGTCACCGTTGCATCAGGCAGACGGAGCCCGAGCGCCCAGAGCGATCCATGATGATCCTGCGCCTGAACGGCGCCAAGCCATCGGACAATATCGCCCGGTTTCTTCAGCGTTTGATGCGTAATCCGTTGCGTATGCAGCCGCCGCGCGGGGAAATTCATAATGCCGGAAATGTTAGCATGATTATTTCATTAATAATCTTCCGTGATCGTTCCGAACATATAACTCGCTGTGTGAAACGTTCGGATAATAGTGATGCCACGCTTATATTTTCGCAAAGGAAATAAGCGCGGCATCGAGAATTGCTGGTTTGTACGCGACCGATCAGATGTCGCCACATTATTGAAATGTGTTCGGCGATACAACGGGCACGCCGGATTATATCACGACTCGGCGACGGTGTTGCCAAGCTTTTCGGCGAGAATTTTCGCCTGTTCCCTTGCCATGTTGTGGGCATTCTGGAGATTCTGTGCGCCAAGGTCGCGCAGCTCCGCCATGGCCGGATTTACATCAGCCATGGTCAGCTCGCTCTCGATAATCGTCACATCCAGGCGCCAGAGATCCTCGAAGATCCGTCGCAGCCATCCCGTTGCATGATCCCATCCATCGCGAGGAGTGCCGGGGCCGTAGCCGCCGCCACGGGCGATAATAAAATAAGCGGGGCGTCCGGCGATCGTTTTACTTGACAGGGGGGAGAGTGCCGAGAAGCGGGGCTCGGTCAGAAGCACATCCACCCATGCCTTGACATGCTGCGAAACGCCAAGATTATAGAAAGGGAGCGCGAGAATATAGGCATCGGCCTGCTCCAGCTCATCCGCCAGTTCAGTAGCCAGCGCAATTGCATCCTTCTGCTCCGCCGTCTGATATTCTTCCGGAGTGTATGAGGCAAAGACGCTCGTTGCCCACACCGTTGAAGGAAGCGGCGTCAGACCAAGTTCCCTGCGGATAACGGTTGTGCCATCGAGAGCAGCGACGAGCTCGGATTCCAGGGTTGTGGCGACCGCGCGGGTAACCGATCCCTCCGCACGGATGCTGGAATCGAGACGAAAAATCGTACTCATGAATTGAACTCCTGTAAGGGTTAGGGGTAGTAATCATCAGAGTCACTGATGATTAGAGAGAAGAGAAAAGTGATCCGAAAAATTTGGCAATCATATACTTGGCACACACGAGGCTATCCATGCTATCCTTAGTATGTCATCCTGAGCGGAACGCGAAGGATCTCGCCGGTGAAGCGGGAAGTGCTGGCCCGCAGTCGTACCTATGGCTGAATCTGCGAGATCCTTCACCTATGGTTCAGGATGACAATGGGCTTTTTTGTTTATCATGTGGCTCAAGTATATGATTGCCAAAAATTTCCAGGGAAATACTCTCAAAGAACGACCACGCATGGCAAATACATTATTGCTTTTACATGCTCCAACGGAATTGTGCGTGCATGTTATTCCAGCACCGCGATAAATTCTCCGGCCGGAATATCACGATGGAAGCAATATCCATTCTGGTCCAGCGCATTTTCAATTTCCACCCAGCAGCCATCGAAGCCGAGAAGCAATCGCGTCCAGATCTCGATATCATTCCCCCCCATCACCATATATCCATGGCCAAGCGCAACAGAGCGCAATTGCAGGCCGAGCGCGGGATTGATCTCATTGATGGAATTCAGAATCCACCGAATGGTGGACCCTCTCAGTGGAAATGGCAGGCCGTTTCCCTTCTCTATCCACAGATCCTCGAATTTCCCCCAGGAAATTGAAATGGGATCGGCGGAGTCGAAAAAGAGCCGTATCGGAAGATCATCCCATCGACTCCACTCCTCATCATCGAGCAGAGTTTCGGCGGTTTCATATGCCGTCAACGGTTTACCGATACAATCGGCAAAATGCAGCCGGATAATGGCGAGCTTTTCCTCAAGCGTTTCAACCGCCGCCATGAATTACGCCGCCACCGCGGTTGTCCCGGTCTCTTCATTGCGCGGGGGGGGCGCTCCGTTTGGCGCTTTCAGTAAAGCGGACCGAAACGATTTTCGAAACGCCATCCTCCTCCTGCGTCACGCCGTACATCGTGTCAGCGGCCGACATTGTGCGCTTGTTGTGCGTGACAATGATAAACTGCGTCTCCTTGGAGAAGCGCCGGACAAGCTGGACAAAGCGGTCGATATTTGCGTCGTCCAGCGGCGCGTCCACCTCATCCAGAATGCAGAACGGCGACGGCTTCACCAGGTAGATGGCGAACAGAAGCGCGATTGCCGTCAGCGTTTTTTCTCCCCCCGAAAGGAGATCGATGGTGTGAGGGCGTTTGCCACGCGGCTTTGCGATAATCTCCACCTGCGCCTCCAGCGGGTCCCCCTCCTCGATTTTCAGATCCGCCTCATCCCCCTCGGCAAAAAGGGATGTGAAGATATCCACGAAGTTCTTCCTGATCTCCTCGAACGTCTCCATGAACTTCGTCTGCGCCGTCGTGTTGATCTCATCGATCGTCTCCAGCAGCGTCTTCTCGGCGTTTCGGAGATCATCGCTCTGCCCTTTCAGGAACGCAAAGCGCTCGCTCTCCTCCTTCCATTCCTCGTATGCCAGAAGGTTGACCGTGCCGAGCATCTTGATCCGTCCCTTGATCTGACGAAGCTCCTCGCGGAGCGCCCCCATCAGCACCTCGGTCTCATCGCTCGAATAATCCTTGATCTCCAGTTCCACCTCCAGCTCCTCGCGGCCGCGCTGGACCATCGCCTCGGCGCGGAGGCGAAGCTCGCTGATCTTGATCTCCAGCTCGTGCGTCTGCCCGATCGCCGACTCATATCCCTTCCGTTCCTCGCGCAGCGTCTCGGAATGCTTTACGATCTCCTCGCGTTTGGCGGCCTGCTGCTTCACGATCTGGTCGCGCCTGATCGTCGCCTCCGAAAGCTCCGCCTTGAAGCTTTCGAGCTGATCGCCCCCCTCGTTCATGGAGGCTTCCAGCACTTCCAGCTCCTCCTGCGCCCGCTCCCGCTCCACGCGCCGGTTCTCGATCATCCGCTCGGCGTTCTCGCGGTCGCGCCTGATCCTCTCAAGCTCCACCTTCGCGCTCCGCTCCTCGTTGCGGAAGGAGGCAAGCGAAAGCTGCACCTCGTTCAGGAGTTTGGCGCGCTCGGCAAACCCCGCCTCCACCCGTTCCAGTTCAACCGCCAGATCGCGCGCGGCCCGCTCTGACTGTTCCTGTTCGGCGCGAAGCTCCGCGCGGCGTGGCTCGGTCCCTTCCAGCAATCCTCCAAGGCGATGCAGTTCCTCCTCGAATTTTTCCCGCTCGATTGCGTGCTCCTCCAGCAGATCCTCCGCGTACTCCAGCTCGTAATCGACCTGCGCGCGGCGTTTTTCCACCTGTCCAAGCTCCTGCTGCGCCTTACGGATTCCATCGGAGAGGAGGCCGAGGTTGATCTCGTTATGCTGGCCGGTGACGCGGGCAATCCGTTCCTCAAGTTCCGCCAGCCCCGCGCGAAGCTCATCAGCCTCGCGGGTCAGCCGTTCAATCTGCTCGCGTTTGCCGATCGTATTTCCCTCGTTCTTCATCTGGCCGCCGCCGCGGATCACGCCGCCGGCGCGGACCAGCAGGCCATCCAGCGTCACCGCGGTTTCGGCCGCACCGCTGGAGACCACGCCGGTTGCATCCTCCAGCGTCTCGACAATCAGCGTATGGTTCAGCAGCGTCCGGCGGAGCGCGTCATGCTCCGGCGCCGACGTGCAGAGATCCCCCGCCCAGCCGATCACATTCGGCCCGTCGATCGTGGCGGGGGATGGCGCGCTGGCGATCCGGTCCAGGCAGACGAAGGTGACTTTCCCCTTCCGGTTGGATGCGAGCGAGTGCATGCCCCGCTTGGCATCCTCCAGCGTGGGGACAATCAGGTAGTGGGCGGCGCTGCCGAGCGCCGCGGCAACGGCCAGGCGGAAACGCTCATCGGTGGCAAGCGCCTCGGAGACGGTGATCCGCTCGACGGGGCTCCAGTCCGGCTGGGCAACCAGGAAGCGCACGGACTCATCCTGATCGACAAGGCTGGAGAGAAATTCTATTTTCGACTGGCGCGTGTTGATGCCGTTATGAAGATCCTGCGTCCTGCTCCGAAGCTCATCGATCTCCGCGCGAAGCTGCGCCTTCCCCTCCTGTCCCGCCTCGAACTCCTGCTGCGCGCGGTCCAGCCGGATCTGCGCCGCCGCCTGCTCCGCCTCGATCTCCATCTGAAGCTCCTCCGCCCGCTGCCGGTCGCTCCGCGCCTCCTCATCCTCATCATCGAACTGCGAAAGGCGGCCGGAGATATTCTCCATTCGCGCGCGGGTCCGCTCCTCCTCGCCACGCAGCTCGGCAATCCGGTTGATGGCGGCAATCACCCGCTCCTGCGATCCCTTTGCCTGCCGGCGAAGTTCGTTGACCTCCCCTTCGGCGGAGGAGACCTCGGAGCGCATCGTTTCAAGATCGAACTCCGCCCCTTCCACCTGCTCCCTGATCCTGATAAGCGCTTCCTCGATTTCCTTCCGGTCGTGCGCCAGCGCCTCGATTCCCCCCTCGGCCTCCATCCTGTCGCGCTCCGCCCGCTCGATCACGGCGTTCAGCGACCGGCGGCGTTCCTCCGCCACGGCGCGCCGCTGCTCCACCTGCGCAATCCGTCCGCTGATGGCGTTTACATCCTTCTGCGCCTCGCCGAGCGCCGCCTCAATCTCCTTGTGCTCCGCCTCCAGCTCCAGCAGCAGCTCCTCCTCCTCGGCAAGCTGCGTATCCAGCGCCTCCTTTTTTGAGCGCGCCTCCACCAGCCGCACCTCCAGCGGGGAAATCCTGCCGACCGTGGCGCTGTATTCCCGTTCAAGGATTTCCACTTCCAGCCGCTTCCGCTCCTCATCCAGCTTCGCGAACTCCTCCGCCTTCTTCGCCTGCCGTTCCAGCGAGGAGACCTTCTTGCCGACCTCCTTGATGATATCGTTCACGCGGACAAGATCCTGCTGCGTGGAGTCCAGCTTCCGAAGCGCCTCGCGGCGGCGGACCTTGTATTTGGTGACGCCGGCGGCCTCCTCGAAGAGCTTCCGGCGCTCATCGGCTCGATCGGAAAGGATTGTTTCGATCATCTTCAGCTCGATTACCGAGTAGGCGTTTGCCCCCATGCCGGTATCCATGAAGAGATCGACGATATCGCGAAGGCGGCACTGGGTCTTGTTGAGGAGATATTCGGAATCGCCGTTGCGGAAAAGCCGGCGGGTGATCGTCACCTCGCTGTATTCGGTGGGGAGAATTCCCTTTGTGTTTTCGATGGTCAGGGAGACCTCCGCCATGCCGAGCGGGCGGCGTTTGCCGGCGCCGTTGAAGATCACGTTCTCCATCTTGTCGGAGCGGAGCACCGAGGCCTTCTGCTCGCCGATCGACCATCGGAGCGCATCGATCACATTGCTTTTGCCGCAGCCGTTCGGGCCGACGACGGCGGTGATGCCGTCATCGAATTTGAGAACGGTTTTATGGGCGAACGACTTGAAACCGATGATTTCGAGCTTGCTGAGATACATCTATGATACTTGAATGAAGGATTACCCATCCACCGGCGCGCATCGGCCTGCCGGCCTGGCACCGATTCCGTCCGGAAGGTTCGCGAGAGGTACGGTTGAATCGGGTCAAGTTACGATAAAGAGCGTATCGGACCATGACGGAACGGCGGGGAAAACGCGCAAAACGGGAGGAAAATCGGCAGCGGCGGATTGCGGGGCAGTGTGGGCATCCATGAATCGCGGAGCCGGGGCGTGATCCACGGGGGAGCGCGGACGGGGGAGCTTGCCATCAGCAACCGGAGGATTCAGAATGCAATGTCATCCATATCGCTCAATTCACCGCCATTCCCCCTGATATCGTCACAAAATGAACTCCCGGCCCTGCTTTTTGGAGCGATTATCCGCTGGCACGCTCATTGAGGAAGAGAGATTACGATCCCTTATGATGATGGCCCGATCACTATAACTTACCCCGATTCTCATGGATACGAACCGATATATAGCCTATCTGAATGATGTCATCGATCTGGACTCCGGGCTTTCCCGGCACCCTGACGGCTCCGTCAATGTCAAGGATGTTTACGGAAACAGCCATCGCCTGACGCCCGATCTTGTGAAGCAGCTTGACACGAGCATGCAGACCAGCATCAGGACATGTCCGGAATGCGATAGCGGGTGGCGATAGATGGCGGATTGTAAACGAAATGCGGGAAAATGATTCTCTTTCACCGGTTTTGGCGGGGAATCATTTCTCCGCATTTCGCGTGTTCGGCGGATAATCATCCGCGCAACCGGAGGGGATCATCGATCGGGAAATCCCGCGAATGATGGTGTTCAACGGCCTTATAACCGAATAAGGGCTCCCCGCCACCACGCGGAAAACCCTTATTGAAACCTTCTCTACGGCCCCCCAATTCCAAACCCCGGAGCTCTACAACGGTCTTCGATCTGATTCCAACGGACCTGAAGCAATCAGATCGTATGCGATATGAGCTGGACACTCATATCAATTATGTATCAAAGCGTATGCCGAACTGAGCCAATCGCCCGATGAACGTGGAAGCCGTATGAGATAAGAGATTCACGGCGGGATTATCATCCTCTCCGGCTTCCCCTCATCTTTCTGAGAATCACGCCGTATTGCGCCGCCGCTCCCTCCATGAACTCCTCCAGCTTACTTTCCAGCTTCGGCGAGAGCTTTTTTCCGGCCATCCGTTCATCGATAAACGCGCCGGCAAGTTTGAAGAACCAGGGGTAATATCGGGATGTGCTGTAGGTAACCCCTTTGGACCGGAGGTACTTGATATGCGCCGGCAGCCGCCGCTCCACGGTATCGAAATCCCCTTCGAGAAAGCAGAGCGCCGTGTGGAGCATCCGGCACTCCACCTCATACTGAAGATAGAATCCTTTCTGATTGAGAATGATCGCGTCCTCCAGATGCACGCGCGCCTCGCCGAACCGGCCGGCCATCACCAGGAGCTTGGCCCATATCAGAGCGATATCCTTGGAGCGCCCGCCGCCATGCACCACCAGGTTTGCGCCGGTCCCGAAATATTCCGTCAGCAGCTCCTCGGCCCGTTTGTAATCCCCGTTGATGGTGCAGAGCTGGATAAACTTGAAGGTGTGATACTCCTCCCCCGCCAGCACGTCGGGATAACGCTGGTACAGTTCGCGGTAGAGGTGGAGGGGAGTGGCAAGATCGGTGTGATAGAAATAATGCTCCTCCGCGATCTGGCAGCGGATCTGCACCATCTCCTCGCGACTGATCGACTCCGGATAGCGCTCGCAGAGATCGGCGGCGGCGGCAAGGCATTCCATCCGCCGTTCGGGGTTCCGTTTAAGCTGACCGTAGTAGACGATCCATGATTTCAACTGCCGGAACCGTGGGACGGGGCCGGTCGTTTCCGTGATGCGCGCGTCGTTGCGGCGGAGCCGTTTCTCCAGCGCCAGCCGCGCACCATCCCCCTTCCGTTGCGAGGCCTCGATCCAGACCTCCATGCCGATCATCGACGCCTCGATCAGAATTGCGGCGTCCGGCGAGGGATCGAATCGCCTGTAGAGGCGCGCGATCCTGCGGGCGAGCCGTGGGGAATAATCGCTGTTGAACCGGAGATGGAGCACACGGAACGCCTCGCGATAGAACCACTCCATCTCCCCGCGTTTTCCGGAGGCCACGCATTCCTTTTCCAGCCGGCGAAGTTCATGAAGAAAGAGATCGTGAACGTTCCGATCCGAAAGGTGCTCTAGCAGCTTCGCCCGATCATCCCCGACCCGTTCGTCAAGGATGCCGCGGAGGAGCCGGGAGCATGTCTTGTCGAACATCGATCCGCTCATCCCGAGCAGGGCGATTGCCTCGGGCTTCGTCCACTCCGGCGAGCCGCGCCTGGCAAGGAGAAGCTCCAGCACATCGCGCTCACGCGGGCTTGCGGTCAGTCGGTTCAGACGCTCCACGTCGGCCGGCTTTAACGTACTGAGATATCGGAAGAGATAATTCATGCTGCTGGCAATGTACGAAGAGAGATGGCGATGCCGTTCGCAGGGAGTACAGTTGAACCTCCACGCCCCACCACCGGGCATGCGAGTAAGAATATCCTGAATCCTGGTTTTTCCCGGCACCGGCGCGGGCTGAAGTTTGATGCCGGACAGTGGGAACATCCCTTCATCAACAATCAGGAGAACGCATCGATGAGATATCCCGTGGCTCTCTTTCTCGTCCTTTTCTGCGGCATGATGATCGCCGCGTGTGGTAGCGATCCGGCCAGCTCGACAAACACCACCCCAAATGGATCGATCAGCGCGAAGGTATCCGGCGCAAGCTGGGCCGCAACCAACGTGCAGTCCACCTGGCAGAGCAATGTCCTCTCGCTCGGCGGCTCGCAGATTCAGGGGAGCGGCAATCAGCAGATCAATATCACCGGGCTTATCTCGAAGACCGGCACATATCAGCTTAACCCGTTTGCCGGGCTAAATGCCTCCTATACCGAGGCAACAACATCGGGAGGGGTATCGGCGAAAATCTTCTCGGTAACCAGCGGCACGCTCGTGGTGGGGACGCTCAGCGCAACCGGCGCATCCGGCACATTTTCCTTTGAGGCGAAGGAGAGCCAGGGGACCGGAACGCGGTCGATTACCGAGGGGAAATTTGATGTGAAGTTCTGATGCTGATGGCGACATGCCCGGACCCTTCAACAACGGTCAGATGCGGGGCGGCTGCAACGAAACCATCCGCGGCGTCCTTCCGAACGCCGCGGATGATGCTGATCAGAGGCCCGGTAAGCCCATGATCAACCTCTGGGAACTGCTTCGGCGACAAGATCCTTTTTCTTCTGCTGCATAGTCAGATAAACGACCAGGCTGATGATCGCGACAAGGAAAATGCCGCTGATCAACGTCGTGCTCAATCCCAGACCGCCATCGGCCCGGGGTTGCGTAAGCAGATCGCCCATGGATGCTCCAAGGGGGCGAGTCAGGATATAGGCGAGCCAGAACGCCAGGACGGCGTTCAGCTTGAAGTAGCGGTAGGCAAGGAATATCAGCACGATCACCCCTCCGAACAGGAGGGCCGACAGCGGATAGCCCAGGCCGAGGCTCTCTCCTATCAGATCTCCCGCCGACGTGCCCAGCGCAAATGTGAACAGGATCGCCGCCCAATAAAACAATTCCCGCCTAGTTGTATAGATGGTATGGACCGACAGCGTCTTCTCGCTTGCATACCACAGCGCGAACACCACAATCAGGGCGGAACCGAACAGTATGGTCGTGGTCGTCAGACTGATGCCGAGATTATCGACCAGATTATCCGAAATAAGCGTCCCCACAACGCTGATGAAGACAACCACAGCCCAGTATACCGGCGGCAGATATCGTCTGGCTCTAAGCTGAATGATAAGGACGATCAGCAACAGCCCGCCCATCACATAGGAGGTGATGGTCAACCCGAGGTTCAGCGTTACGGACAGATAGTCTCCGGCGGTTTCCCCCACCGTGGTCGCCAGAATTTTTAAGATCCAGAAGACCAGGGTGACCTCCGGGACCTTGTTCAACATTTTCATACTGTTCCCAATCTATATTAATATATCTCCGTACACTCCGGCCAATAGCTGACTGAGCAGCATTCTTCGTGCCGACTTTCACCTCCGGTCCTCCAAGCTGAGTCGCTCACCCGATCCACTTTCGCCCGCATGTGACCCGTCAGTTGTATATTCCGTTTCCGGTACGCTCCGGGCCGCGAACATGCACTTCGGATTGCATCCTCTCCGCGCGACGCTTGATCCCCCCCGCCCCTGGGTGATTCGGATCGGCATTCCTTTCCGCGGAAGGCTCCAGACACCAATCAATGGCAGGACGATGGTTCGACCGCGTTACTCCCTTCCCCTACTCATCTTCCTCCTCTCGCCGCTGTTCCTTTACGCGCAGAAGGAGAAGATGATCTGGTGTTTCGGCGATCTGACGGGGCTCGATTTTAACTCCGGCGCCCCGGTTCCGTTCGTCGGCAGCAAGCTCTCCACGCATGAGGGATCGGCAAGCGTCGCGGACCGCCATACCGGCGGGCTCCTTTTCTACACCGACGGAATGACGGTATGGAACAGGAACCACAAGGTGATGCCGAACGGGATCGGCCTGAAGGGATATTTCAGCACAACGCAATCGGCGCTGATTGTCCCCGCGCCCGGCGATACCACCAAATACTACGTGTTCACGGCGGCTCCACGGGAGGATCAGTACACCAACGGCGTACAGTATTCCGTGGTGGACATGACAAAGGATGGCGGGCAGGGGGATGTCATCATCAAGAACGTCCTGCTGCTGGCGCCGGCCACCGAACGTCTCTGCGCGGTGACCCATTGCAACGGCCGCGATTACTGGGTGATCACTCACGGCTGGGATAACGATATTTTCTTTGCCTACCAGGTCACGCGCCGCGGGATTGCCCCGCCGGTCGTCTCACGCGCCGGATCGTACGAGGGGGCGCCGGACTGGCTTTCGGGCGTCGGATATCTGAAGGCATCCCCCGATGGGAAGCTTCTTGCGCGCGCCATCTACGGACAGAAATCGGTGGAGCTCTGCCAGTTCGATAACAGCAGCGGCTATGTCTCCCTTGCCATCACCATCCCGCTCGATCCCGGGCTGCTGAACTCACCGTACGGCGTCAGCTTCTCCCCCAACAGCACCAAACTCTACGTCACGGAGGCGGCGCTCTATCAGTACGATGTCTCCGCCTATTCCTACACGGAGATCAGCGCGTCCAAAAAGCTGATCTCCCCGACAAATCTCCTCGGCGCAATCCAGATGGCGCCCGACGGAAAGCTCTACATCGCCAACTCCACAAGCGGCTACCTGGACGATATCGACAGCCCCGATTCCGCCGGAGCAAAATGCCTCTTCAACAGCGGCGCCGTCACCTTTCCGGTCGGCAGGTCGGAATCCGGCCTGCCGAACATGATCGATGCCGACAGCGGCCGAGTGGAGTCCTATGTTGTTGGCGATGCAACGATCTGCCATGGCGAAAACGCACAGCTCTGGGCCACCGGCGGGACCACCTACGCATGGTTTCCCACAACATTCCTGAGCTGCCCCACCTGTCCAAACCCGATCGCCACGCCCGACAGCACAACCTCCTACACCGTCAGGATCATGAATCCCGGCCGCTGCCCGATCATCGACACGGTCCGCGTAACGGTGCGGAACAAGGTGCGGCTGAACGTCGGTTCCACCGCCCCCATCTGCCGGGGCGATTCGCTCCATCTGGTGGCAACCGGATCGGTCAACTACCGCTGGTCGCCGGCGATCGGCCTGAGCTGCACTACCTGCGCCAACCCGCTGGCATTCCCGTCGATCCCCACCACCTATAAAGTGGTCGGCACCAACGCCGAGGGATGCCGCGATTCCGCCACCGTCACGGTGCAGCCGGTGGACCGTCCCGTTGCCGAGGCGGGGGCATCCAGCGTGATCTGCAAGGGAGACGCCGTGCAACTTGCCGCCCAGCCGAACGGATTATCCTACGCATGGAGCCCGGCCGAGGGATTGAGCTGCACCAACTGCCAGCGACCACTTGCCACCCCGGAGAAGACAACGGTCTATTATCTCACCGTCTCCAACTCCGTCGGCTGCACGGCGATCGATTCGGTGCAGATCACGGTGATCGATACCGCGCGCCCCGCCAACGCCGGCCCCGACGTCACGATCTGCCCCGGCGAGCGGATTCAACTGCATGGCTCCGGCGGAATATCGTACTTCTGGAGCCCGGCCGATGAGCTGAGTTGCGTTAACTGCCCCGATCCGGTGGCATCGCCGCTGACGACAACAACCTACCGTCTCCTCACGCGCAATCCCAGCCGCTGCCCCGGCATCGATTCCAGCGCCGACTCGATCACCGTCTTTGTTCGTCCGCCGGCGAACGTCACGCTCTCCCCCGCCCCGACGATCTGCGACGGAGATAGCGCCGCGCTCTCCGCATCCGGCGGAATCTCCTACCGCTGGGAGCCATCAAACGGCCTGAGCTGCGCCGATTGCCCCACGCCGATGGCCGCCCCTCAGGTGACCACGCTCTACACCGTCTCCATCACCGACTCCAACGGATGCCGCGCAAGCGACACCATCCGCGTCACCGTCCGCCCAGGCTCCACGGCCGATGCCGGCCCCGACGGATCGATCTGCATCGGAGATGCCGCGCCGCTGAGCGGATCGGACGGCGTTGCATGGGACTGGACCCCCTCCACGGGATTGAGCTGCACTGATTGCCGCAATCCGATCGCATCGCCGGGGATCACAACGGTATATCATCTTACAGTCGCAAACGCCGAAGGCTGCCGCGGAACCGACTCAGTAACGGTATTCGTCAGCGCGTCGAAAGCGGTCGATGCGGGGCCTGATGTCACGATCTGCCCGGGCGGAAGTGCAACGCTGAAAGCAACCGGAGGAACGATCTTCCGATGGACTCCCGCCGCCGGGTTAAGCTGTACCGATTGCCCCGATCCGGTTGCGGCCCCGACAATCTCCACGACCTATTATGTCCAGGCAATCGGGCCGGGCGATTGCCCGTTTATCGACTCCGTCACGGTCACGGTGTTCAACGCGGCGGCGGTCGATGCCGGCCCGGATATTACGATCTGCTCGGGCGGAAGCGATACGCTCAGGGCATCGGACGGCAACGCGTGGCAATGGTCCCCATCCACCGGGTTAAGCTGCACCGATTGCCGCGCCTCCGTTGCCGCCCCCGATTCCACAATAACATATCACGTCACGATCCTGGGGGGGAACGGCTGCACCGCGTCCGACAGCGTGACCGTAAGCGTTGTGCGGCAGTTGACGGTAAACGCGGGACCGGATGCCACGATCTGCCCGGGAGATTCCATCGGCCTCCATGCCACCGGCGGAGCATCATATCACTGGAGCCCATCAGTCGGCCTGAGCTGCGCCGACTGCGCCGACCCTATCGCCAGGCCCGACTCCACAACCATCTACACCGTGACCACATCCTCCGGCACCTGCTCGTCGATCGACAGCATCACGGTAACGGTGACGGACGGAAAGCCGCTCCACGCAAGGATTGCGCGCGACCTTCACGTCAGACCGGGGGAATCGCTGACGGTGCCGGTGATGGTCGATAACGCGGCGGCGATACGGGCCGGGGATACGGTAGTGTTCGATTTTGGCTACGCGAAAAACATGTTCCGGGTGGATAGTCTCATGACCGGCGGAACGATCCTGAACGGATGGCGGCGTGAGATGATTGCCGACAGCATCGGCCGGCTGGCGATACGGTTTATCGCGCCGCCGGGGGGGAAGAATCAGGGGGATCTGCCGTTGCTCCGGCTGGAGATTCATGCGTATGTGGGCGATTCGGTCGGCGGGGAACTCCCGTTCAGCATCGATATCGGATCGCGCCCCTGCATGCTGGTCACCACCGAAACGGGCCGCATCTCGCTCGACTCTATCTGCGGGCTTCATCTCCGGCTGATTGAGCAGCTTGTCGGCGAATACGCCCTCCGCAGAAACGCCCCCAACCCGTTCAACCCCGCGACGACGATCGAGTTCTCGCTCGGCCTGGATGGCCCGACCCGTCTTGAAGTTCTGAACGGAGCGGGGGAACGGGTCGCCCTGCTCGTGGAGGGTTATATGATGCCGGGACGCTATTCGGTGATGTGGGATGCCGCGTCGATGCCATCCGGCATCTACTTCTACCGGCTGGTATCGGGAGACTGGAGTAGGATCGAGAGGATGATGCTGGTGCGATAGCAGTCTCCTACCCGCCTGCCCGCGCACGCCGAAGCAGATCGATCACCGCCGGGCTCCCCTGGTCCGCATCGGGAACCTGGGCACCGGCGGCAATCAGCCGCTGCACGATACCGGGATAATTTCCATCGGCATTGCCGCGATTCATTGAACCATGCAGCGCCCAGTCCAGCGGCGTTCCCTGGTATTCGGAGCAGCGCGCCTCCAGCGGCGCATGGTACGCAAGAAGCATCGCGACCGCATCCTCCCGACCATGCCACGCCGCCTGATGAAGCGCCGTGGCCCCCGCATCCCCCGTTGTCGCGATATCAAATCCCGCGTCCAGCATCAGCCGAAGCGCCGTCACGTTATTGTTGATGGCCGCGTCAATCAACGGCGCGCAATCCTCCGCCGGCAGCGATCCTATCAGAGTGGGATGCTCGGCAAGAATTTCTCTCACCTTTGATTCCTCCCCCAGAACAGACGCCCCCAGCAGTTGATCCACAACGCTTAACGCGGTATCAGCGCCCCGCTCGCGCAGCAGTTCCATCGCCTCCCGGTTTCCAAATCTCACGGCAAGAGCAAACGGGGTAAGCCCGCGCGCGTTGGGAAGATTCGGATCGGCGCCATGATCGAGCAGCATCTCCACGGTCGCGCGTCGGCGGCCGTTGCGAACGGCGCGATGCAGTGGCGTCTCGGCGATCTGGTAGCTGGTCACATTTGGATCGGCGCCATGCTCCAGCAGCCACCGCGCTCCCTCGGTGGCGCTCTCCTTCACCCCCTCGCGATAGCCCAGAAGGAAATAGAGCGGCGTATTATTCCACGGCATTCCGCGAACGCTAAGATCAGCGCCGTAATGCAATAACGTCTCCAGACATTCACGATGGTTTTCCTCCGCCGCGTGATAGATCGATTCTCCATCGTTCGGATTGGCGCCGGCGGAGAGGAGCGCCTCGGCAATCGACGGATCGTTGACGACGCCCGTTGCGCCGTAGAGCGCCGACTGCGGCGAATCGGGATAATGCTCCTCGATGTACGATGTGTTGGGATCAGCACCGGCGGCAAGCAGCAAACGCACAACCCCGGCACGATCGGAAGCCGCCTGACCGGATATATTGGCGCCTCGGGAAAAGCTTGCGTAGAGAATAGGCTCCCATCCCCTCGGCCCTCCCTTCAGTGTGGCGAGCGAAGGATTATTCCGCAGCATCAAAGCCACCGCATCGGAACTCCCCGCGGCGGCGGCGGAATAAATATCCGCGACCGGCAACGAGGGGTCATCGGCAAGCAGACGTTCCGCGTTCGTGATCTCTCCGCTGAGCATCGCCTCAATAAACTGGTTGATGATGGATTCGGTCGGCATGGGCTCTACCTGCTGGATATATGGAGAATGGAATAATCGATCAGCAAACATAAATCGTCCAGCGGTTTTCGGCAATGTGGCGGCGTAAAGGCAGACGAAACACTATGGCAAAGCGGATGTGACGTGGAGATATTCCGAAGAGTGCCTCCACGCCACGATCGATATAGCGCCGTCACTACCAATCCGAACAATCAATTCGCCCCAAATCCATTCTGCGGCATGTACACCTGCTCCTCGAATTCCGCGATCTTCCGGACATCGGCCGCCTCCGTGGTTTTTCCAACCCGCAGATACGCATGCGCCAGAAGCCCGGCCAGAGCAGCGCGAACCTGCGACCGCTCGCCTTTATCGGAGATCTGCCACCAGACGCGCTGTTCATAGCAGCGATGGAGGTTTGCAATCACCCGCACCGGCGTCTTCGCGGAATCGGAAATCGCCCTGGCGATCAGGCTCTGTATGCGGGAGCGGAACAGCATCATCGCGCTGTCGCCGCTATGGCGGTCGATTCCCATGCGGTCAGCCTGATGATTAACCTTATTCACAAGCCCCCCCATCACCAGCGAATCGCCAAAATTAAAAACCGACATTTTCGCGTAATACTCCGGCATGATGCAGACGCTCACCTTCCCCTTATCCTTCGGAAATCCACGATCCGCCAGTGTGTGCCGAAGTTCCTCGACAATATCCGATGCCATATTTGTGGTAACCAGATAAAGCCCGGCTTTTACCAGCAACCCTCCGGCGATGCCATCCAGCTTACCGAAATGATTCAGAATTGCCTGCCTGATAAATTGTCCCTGATTAAAACAGCGCTGAAAATCCCCCGATGCAAATGCCTTGCGCGATCGAAGCACCTTGAGCGTGGCCTCCGCATTATCCCTGAACCCGATTAATTCCAGCAGACCGCGCGCCTGCGAAAATCCCAGCTCGACATAATATTGGATGGTATCAAGCCCCGCAAT
>JBDSJW010000482.1:0-4968 GCA_039917235.1 Kapaibacterium sp. (SeqCode)
CCCGACCGACGCGCTGAAGGTCTTCCGAAACGATATGCCGCGCAGGGGGAACTACGCGGAGTTCCGGCTGGTGGGGAATCCCGACGCAGGCATCCCGATGGATGGATTCGGGACAAAGCTTACCATCTACGCCGGCGGAAGGAAATTCTTCCGTGAGCTTCAGGGGGGTGGTGGCGGCGTTACCGGATCGCAGAACAGCAACGTGCTCCATTTCGGGCTGGGGACGGCGGACCAGTTCAACATCGAGGTGAAGTACACCAACGGCTCCACCAGAACCTATAACGGCCTGCACGCCAATCAACGCTTCACCATTCCGTACGATGGCTCCTACTACGTCACCAGCGGCGTAAAGTCGGAAAGCGGCGATATGGCGGAGTCGCTGGCGCTCACCAACATCGGCTTCAGCGACGGCGCTTTCTTCTTTTACCTGAACGGCGCCGATCATCAGCGCGGCGCCCGCATTGACGTGATAAACAGCATCGGCGGGACGGTGGCCTCGGAGCAGGTGGAGGTGGGGATATCGGGTCTCCACACGCTCCGTCCGTCGGGAGCGCTGCCGGCCGGCGTCTACTTTATCCGCGCCATATCCGGTGGACGTTCCACGGTGGCGGGGGTAAGGATAATTCGTTGATCTGTCGGGGCGGGTTTGAAACCCGCCCCTACGTGCTTTCCCAATCGACCCGGAAGGGCTATTTTCGCGGCGGCCATACGGAACAGATGCCGGTGCGAGGCAGGCCTTTCTCAAACTCATTTCGAAAAACTCTATGAATCGGTTGTCATATGTCGTGGCGGTTCTGGCGCTGATCGCCGTTGTGTTTACCGGGTGCCAGGATTCCCCACTCAGCCCGTCGTCCCAGCCGATCATCGGCCAATGGTCGGCGTCGAAGGTCGGCAATGCGTTTATCGGGTCGCTGGATGTGGAATTCAAGAGCGACGGGACATTCACGATGCAAACCGCGGGAAGCACGCTGGCGGGGACATTTACCACCTCCGGCGATGCCACCAGCAGCACCGTCAGGAATATCACGATGAACGTTACATCGCCGGCATCGGCATTTGTCGGGATCTACGAGATCACGGGGAATGAGATGAAGCTGGAGGTGGTGCATAATCCTCCCCCCGCCAACATCACGTCGCCGGACCCCACGGGGGGAATCGGCAGCACGACGGTGGACGGCAAGAAGACGGTGGACTACGTCAGCGTTCTCACCAAATAGAATCTCTCCCGGAGATCAACATCGGGCGGCGGGCTGATTGCAGTCTCGCCGCTTTCATTTTCAACCGTTCGGCATGCAGCAGGCTCCCTTCCAACTCGGTTATCGGCGTTCGCTGGATGGGCTTCGCGGGATATCGATCCTCGCGGTGATGGTCTTTCATGCCGATCTGGCCGGCGGCGGATTTCTCGGGGTGGATATGTTCTTCGTGCTGAGCGGGTTTCTGATTACCGCGCTGCTGTGCGAGGAATGGGGGAAGCATGGGGGGATCAACCTCAGGAACTTCTACGTCCGCCGTCTGCTTCGTCTGCTCCCCGCGCTTGTCTTCTTCCTGATTGCCCAGATCGCCCTTGTCCTGCTGCGCCATCCCGCCGATATCATCCTCTGGCTCCACGCCGCCGGCTATGTGGTCCTCTATGTCGCCAACTGGGCGCTCCTCTACAACCCCGCGCTGATCCCCTACAACCTGGGGCATACCTGGTCGCTTTCGATCGAGGAGCAGTTCTATCTGATCTGGCCGTTTCTGCTCCTCCTCCTCTTCCGTCGCGGGATCATGGGGAAACGGTTGGTCAGGATGGTGGGAGGAGGGATACTCGCGGCCGCCACCCTCTATGTTGCGCTCTGGCTGGGGGGGAGCACGTTCGCGAGGATCTATTTCAGCCTTGATACGCGCGCCTACGCTCTGCTGATCGGCTGCGCCACCGGGATGATGGCATCGTGGGGGATGCTTCCGCGTTCGGTCGCCGGCGTTCGGGCGTTGCGGATCGGTTCAGTGGCGGCGCTGCTTCTTCTCTGCACGATGGTGGGGACGGTTATCTACCAGAAGATCTATCCATTCCATGTTCCCTTCCTGCTGGCGGCTCCCGCCATGGCGGTGCTTATCGCCGGGCTGATAGCGGCGCCGGTGCGACCGTTGATCGCGCTGCTGGAATGCTCCCCGCTGGTCTGGATGGGGCGGCTCTCCTATGGGCTTTATCTCTGGCATTATCCCATCTATACATTTGGGAATTCCGCGTTGCCGCGCGAGCGCTACGGCATCCTCTCCCCGATCGCCTCCACCGCCGTCATTCTCCTGGTTGCCGCGGGATCGTATTATCTGGTGGAACGGCCATTTTATCGGCTGAAAAAACGGTTCGAGAGCGGGCGGGTAACGGCCCCGGCGGATGGCGAGAAACTCTAACGCCACGGCGGTAACTTTTCCAGCCCCAAAGGGTTGTAATATTAAAGCCCCGTGCGTGAATATCCGTCACGGAGCGTGCAAGGAATACACATTTTTTTCGTTATTCATCGCCACATTCCGCTGAAAATGCACTGTTTCGCATATCGGCCCGCGAATTGTACTTCGGTTTCACATGCTGGAAATGGCTGATCGTGCAATGGATCTATATCTGTTCCGGAGAGGAGTACATAATAAATTCAGAGGAGACAACCATGACGAAATTGCTTTCTACCATTACACTGTTCATTCTCACCGCCTCCTTTATTTCCTCCTGTTCCGATAATCCCGTCGATGCCCCCTGGCAGCCCGATCCCTATGGATACTGGGCATACAGGGCCGCAATTGTCACCTATGATGCCGGGGCCACGTTCGATTATGGTAATTGCGACAGCCAGGGACATCTCCTTCTCAACAGCGACGGCACCTGGTCGGAAAAAAGAAATTTTGATGGAATATTCTTTCCCATCGGTGGAAATTTTACCTATACGGAGAGCACGGGGGGAGTAGTCTTTAATTATAATGATGGGAAGCTTTTCGAAAGCGGTACGATGACAATCAGTGTGGAAGGAGGCGGCGACCGTGTTATGTCGCTTGTAATCAACAGCCATCCGGGATATCACACCAGCTATAAACTGACCAAGAAAAAGCCATGATGATCTGATGCGGGGGGTGATTTGAATAACATGATGTGAGAGGCTGATTTTTTTTGTTTTCCCGATCGGGATTAATCCGCCGGAGATATGTTGTGCTCCGGCACAATTCAGGTGAAGGCCGCGATCATGCCGAACAGCGCCGGCAGACCGCGAAGCCCGATAAACTATAGATCCGAGTTCGTTCTTCGCATAATGTGAGATTGTTGGTTGACAGACGATATCCGCGGCCGGAACGGTGCTGACTCAGGAAATACCGGGTCGCCGCTTCGACGTTCCACCGCGGATATCGTTTCTTTTTTTCGCTGATGCCGGTTGATCAAATCGCATGGAAATAATCAGCGATTATCATCACCATCATAAAATTATCATTACTTTTTAGAGCGTCTGATAGAAAAAACAGCCCTGTCATTCTGAAGTCCATGATAAAGTCAGGCCATTATCTGTGCGAAAACAGTGCAAATTTTCGATATCTTTCGCTGCACTCAAGATCACACCATGGACTTTTTGTTAAAGATGGCAACGGAAAGAATGAAAAATGTCGTTCTGAAACCGGGGTTGTAACCGTGGTGGCGCCAAATGGATTGTTCAACCGATAACTATTGCCCGCCGTGCTTCCCGACGGCGTTGCTATCGGAAAGCACGGCGCATCATCATCACCAGATCTTTTCCCCCATCGCCCGCTCCAGCGAGTACTGGCTCATGGTGTAATTGTACTGTGACTGAAGTCGGGCAAACTCCGCCTCCTGCAACAGCGTCTGCGCGTTGAGCAGCTCCAGGCTGGTGATCACGCCGAACGTGTAGCGGGTCCGCGCCAGTGCCAGCGCCGCGGTTGCCTGCCGCACCTGTAGATCAGCCGTCGCGATCCGCTGCGCGCTCGACCCGCGATCGGCAAGGGCCTGCTCCACCTCCATTCTCACATTCTGCTCAAGATCGGCAACGCGTTCCTGCGCCGCGTTGAAATTCGCCTGCGCCGTCTGAAGTCCGGCCTCCGCGGTTTTGAGCGCGTCCTCGGCCGCCTCAAGCTTTATCTTCAGCTCGCGTGGATCGATCTCCGCGATAAAATCCCCCTCCTTTACCTTGTCGTTATCGGCTACATTGACGCTGGTGACATAGCCGGAGACATGGGCAATCACCGGATCGATATGCCCGTCCACCTGCGCGTCGTCGGTGGAAACATGGATGCGGCCGAAGGAGTAGAGGTTGTAGCCGTAGATGCCGCCATAGATCACCAGGGCGGCCACGATCACCATGATCACCGCTTTCCGGATCGTCTTCTTCCGGTCGCGTGGTTCACGCAACGGAACTGATGGCGCGGCCGCGCCGCCGGAAATCGGCGTGGCTGCCGGCGTGGTGCCTGGAGCGGTTTCGGTACGTTGATGTTGCCGATGCCGCCGAGATGGCAAAGGCAACCCTCTATAGTTATTTTGACAACAAGGAATCGCTCTTCGAATCGGTGCTGGAGGATTCCTTCTCCACGATGAAGGCGATCGGCCGTGAGTCGCTTGCCAGCGAAGGCGGGTTCGAGGAGCGGATCAGGATGTTTATCGCGGCGTTGCTGGACTTCTTCTTCCGCAACCCCTCCAGCCTTCGCCTGATGATATCGGAATCGCACCAGCTGCGGGGCCGTAACCCGATGCTCCATCTGATGCCGCAGCTCCTTAACCTGATGGCTGCGGAGATCGCGGCCGAGCAGCAGCGCGGGCATATCATCCCGAACGCCGATCCGCTCGATCTTGCCGGCATTCTGATGAACACCATGTACGGCCGCGTGATGTCCCGCATCTACGGTACCATCCGCGCCTCGATGGAGCCGGGCGCCCGCACCGTCAGCGATGAGTGCGTGGCCGATGCGTTCCGCGAGATGACCGATGAGAAAGTGGAG
>JBDSJW010000483.1:0-14063 GCA_039917235.1 Kapaibacterium sp. (SeqCode)
GAGGGGGGGAGGCTGGGGGCAATTGCCGATCTGGGAAACTCGAATGACCTTGCCGGAAAATATAATATAGCAAAGCGCGTGGGGGGAGGGGAAGTGCTCTCCTCCATACAGGTCCGCAACGGAAAAACATTCATTGTCAAGACCTACGATTCGCTGACATATCAGGAGATGACGGAAGGGACGGCGTTCCTTGGCGTGATGCCTGGGACTGTAGCTCATGCGCGGGCGGCGATGGGGCATCTTTATCTGGTGCGTATCACCGACCAGTATGATTCATCGTTCAAGAAATTTGTGGTGCTTCTGGTTACATCCCACGTCGCCGGCGATAATGTCACATTCCGCTGGAGAACTGTTCCGGGTGCATAACGGGAATAAATAATTCCGCGACTCGAATTATAGTGATGTTGCGATATCCGGGTCGCGTGATATCTGTTGATCATTGCATTTCGTCGAATTAAAAAATGATTTTTTATACTCTCCTCGCCATCGGCAATGGTGGCTCACTGAAACATCATCAATTGCTCGTTGTTATATTCTCGGCTGAATAATTATCGAACCATATATCCCATGCGCCGAATAATCTCCACGATATATCGAGAACTTTTTTTCTCGCCATTGTTTTCGTATCGCTCCTCTCCGGCACCAGGGCCGCCGGGCAGAGCGGAATTGTCCTGGGGGGAGGGGTCGGTTGCGAATTCGGCGTTCCCAGAGTGGCGGAACACGCGGCCGGGATTGTCAATCGATTTGGGACATCCGGGGAGGGAACCGCGTATAACACTATCCTCGGCGCCGAAGCGGACGTTGTGCTTTCCGATTATCCCGGAATCGGGATCGATCTTCTCTTCCGTGGTGAAATCCTCACGACGGGAGGAGGATTTCTCTCCGGTTCCATGCCTGCCACATGGCTCAACGCCGCCGAGAGCGCCCGATGGTCCCCCGTCATCGACAGGTTCCGCTTGAACATGCTCACCAACGACGTGCGGCTGAACATCGTCCCGCAATTTCACTACGGCAGATATCTCAGGCTGGGGATTGGGGGATCAGTGGCCTATCGCTTCAGCACGGTTCTGACGGAGTATGAGGAGATCGTCACCCCGGCGGAGGCTCGGTTTACACCGGAGAATAGATCCGAACGCCTGATTGCGTCACGCGCGGAGATCGAATCGCGACGGCTGAGATATGGGGCCGTGCTTGCTCTCTCGTATCGATTCCCGATCAGCCGCGTGGCTGCTCTGGTGCCGGAACTGCGGGGACGGGCTGATCTTACCGCGCTGGCGCTTGAACATCTCGGGACTCAGGCTCTTGATGTCGGCGGTGGAATCTCACTCCTTTTCAACCTCTTTCCCCCACCTCCCGACACAATTGTCTCGCCGGCTCCGGTGCTTCGCGCCTTGCTTGATCTCTTCCAGGATGATGGCGGGGCGGACAGCGGCGCGGCGGTGATCGCCGTGGAGCGGACAATCCATCGGCAGCATGTTTCCATCCTCCCGATGATCTTCTTCGACCGGAATTCCGGGGAAATTCCCGAACGATATGCCGCGCTGCAACCGGCGGAGACAGATGCATTCAACCGCCGATCGCTTGCCGGCCTTGATCCGCTTGCCATCCATGCCCGCACGCTCGATATCCTCGGAATGAGAATGCGTCGCGATTCGGTCGCGAACATAATGCTTGCCGGGACGTTTGTTCAGGGGGAGAGCGAGGGGCTTGCGCGAGGGCGGGGGGAGGCGGTGCGCGCTTATCTCCACGATATATGGGGGATAAGCAAATCACGGATGGAGATCGCGGTGGATCACGCAGTGCCGTCGGGCTCCCCGGCGGGGGTATTCTTCCGCACCGCATCGGCGGGGCTGCTGTCGCCGGTGAGCACGGAATGGATAGCGCGCGATTTTCAGCCGCCGAAGATCGGTCTGCGGCGGACGATAACCGCTGGTGCGGGAGTGCGGCGCTGGGAGCTTATCGTGCGACGTGGCGATGATACCGTTTCCTATTACACCGGCACCGGCAATGCGGATACCGCCCAACCGTATATCGACTTCCGGCTTGGGGATATGGCGCGTTCCGCCCCGTCGGTATCGCTTTCGGCGGAGTTGATCGTGGAGGATGGGGCGGGCGGACGGGTGTCGGTGCGGGATACGCTGCCGGTGGTGATTGCCGACGCGGGGCAGGGGGCGGCGCGGGAGATCATCATGTATGAGATGCCGGCCGATCGTGGAAACCGCGCGATCATCGAGGCAAACCGCGAGCTGATTGATCGGCTTCCTCAATCGTTGCATCGCGACGGGAAGGTGACGATCGATGGCCCGGCGAACCATGCCGGCGACCCAGATCATCGGAAATGGGTGCTGGGAGGAGTTGGGGAGGAGGTGCTTGCGGTGATCGGCGGTGATTCCATCAGGCCGGCGGAACTGCGGCTGCTGCAAAGGGCCAAAGAGAGCAGTGATGGCTCCCCCCGGCTCCCCGAAGGGGAATATATTTTCGACGGAGTTCGCGTGATGATCGAGCAGGAGGCGTGGGAGAGATAGTCCCGGGGATGATGAGTTCTCCCCGAGGCTATGCGCTATTTCATCTTGCTGACCTTTGCATCGTTAAGATGAATTTTGCCATCCGTTTGATCATTCAGTATCAGCACATCGTTATTCTTCTTCGCTCCCTTAGCCGTCTCGGCGGTTTTCACGCGCTCCTTCTCCCGCGGCTGACTGACCGATGAATGCATCTCCGGCGAGGATTCCCTCATCTCAACGTTCGTCACATTCCGGCCTGATTCCACCTGTGGCGCCTGTATCTCCGCCGGAAGTGTTGACTGCGACTGATTCTGATTTCCGGTCGTTGCCGGAGCGTTTGGCTGCTCCACGGTTTCCGTTGCGGGTGCCGGAACCGGCGACTGCTTTATCGCGGGGGCTGTTACCGATGCGGCCGACGTGCTGCCGTTGGAGAGCTTTGGAACGATAAGGATGGTCCCCACCGTGGCCGTGATCCCCACCACCGCGGCGATAATCACCTTTGCCACGCCGCTGCCGATGAACTTTCCCATCCCCGCGACCTTCCCCGCCGCCGATGTTCCGCCACCGCCGCCGCTTCCCATTGTGGGAATCGCCGCTTCCGGCGCCACAACGGCCAGCATCGTCAGAAAGCGCGCGCGGGAGTCGGCCGGCTGGCCCGCGACGGAGGAGCGATCGGAGTGGATTGCGCGGTTGATCAGCGTTTCCGCGTAGAGTGCCCGGCGCAGCTCCTCATCCCGCTCCACCCGGCTCAGGAACTCCTTCTTTTCGGAAGCTCCCATCTGACCGGCCATGTAGCGTTCGATCATGGTATTTCTGTCGAAATCGGTCATTGTTGCTCCTCCCCGATCCCGAATGCGGTCGCGGCGATCGCCATCATTTCAGTTCCTTCCTGTGTCTTAATCCGTTCCATCACAATCGTTCTCAGTTGCATTCGTGCGCGCGATGCCCGTTTCCGTATGGCATCGGCCGATTTTCCGAGCATCGTCGCGATCTCCTCCAGGCGATATCCGCAATACAGGTTCAACACCAGCACCTCGCGATAATCGGGGGGGATTTCCGCCAGCGCCGCCACCACCAGCTCCTCAAGATCGCTCAGCTCCCGCGATGTCTGGGTGGAGGCAAGCCGCGTTTCCACTTCATCCACATCATCGATGGGGGAGAAACGTTTCCGTGACTTCAGATGATTGAAGCAGAGATTGCGGGCGATCGTCAGGAGAAAGCCGATCGGATTATGAATCGTCTGCGGCTTCGAGCGGAGCCGGGCGATCCGCTCCCATACTTCCTGCGTCAGATCCTCCGCCTGCTCCGGGGAGCCAAGCAGCTTCAGGCAGTAGATATAAAGGCGGTGATTGTGCCGGTCGTACAACTCGACGAGCGCGGCATTCTCTCCCGCGAAGAATCTCTCCAGCAGAATTGTGTCGTCATTCGGGCTTTTCGATCGCGCAAGATCGTTCTCGCGCTCCGAATCGATCGGTGAGGACAGTGCCACAAGTAATTGACTCATATAATATCGATACTCCGGAAGCTGTTCACTTGAAGTGACCGGCTCTCCGGGGAAAACGTGACAGCAATCATAAACTTTTTTCCGCTTGTTTGCTCACAGTGGTCTTAAATATCCATCCTGGCGATGATTCCGTGACGAATTTTGGGGGGCGCGTCGTTGTCTTGACCCCGCTCCGGTGGTAGTTTATGCTCTCCTCGCGAACAGCCGGCCCCGTTTCAGGCTTCCGGTGGAACTATTCTTACGAACACAATTGCGTTGAACCTGCCGATTTGCATACGACGCCGTGGCGCGCTTGCCATTGCACTCCTTATCGCCCTTGTGCTGGCACCGGCCGGCATCCGCGCGCAGCAGGTGGTGGTTGGTCCCGTGGCTGGGTTCGAGGCCGGGCGGCCACTGGAGATTGACCGGACGTGGAACGCGGCCCGCTGGTGCAATTGCGACCTGGATGGAGGGAGGGGGGCGTCCGATGTTCTCCGGTTCGGAATCAGGACGGAGATTCCGGAATTCTCGTCGGGGAGTCCGTTCGGTGGATTGGTGGAGCTTTCAATCGGTTTTGCCTCCGGTCGCATGCAATCCGACGCTACGGGCGAGCCCACCATCCGCCCCGTCGCGGTCAACGCCTATGCGTTCTCCGTTCGCTCCTCCACACTCTTCGCGCAGATCGATGCGATGGGGCATTACAACCTGATCGGGCCGTTCGGGCTTGATGGAGGGCTATGGATAGGGTTCCCGATCTTTACGCAGTACAATTATTCCGATCGCATTTTCAGGCCGGGCATAGACGAATTCGGTATCGATACCACGATCGACGGAAGTAACATTCAGCTCTATTCCCCACACTTCGGGTTTGTCCTGGCGCCATCCTATACCTACGGAATCGATCGCGCCATGTCCCTTGTTGGGTCGGTGGTGGTTCGCGGGGATATCAGCCCGACCGGCTTTACCTCTTTTCCGCAATCTCTCAGCGCGGGCGTCAGCGTTGCCCTGATGTTCGATCTCAGCCCCTCCCCCCTTCCGGTCCCCCCCGTTGTCTCCGCGCAACCACCGGCTGAGCCACCGAAGCCGGTGGCCGTAATCGATACCAGCCGGGGGAACGCGCTCAGCGCCTCGATCGATCTCTACGCGGTCGATGACAAGGGAACCCATCATCAGGAGTCGATCCTCCACGCCGATACCATCTCCCAGATCCGGCAGATGCCCCTTCCTGATATGATCTTCTTCGATCGTGCGTCGGCGGAGCTGCCTGCCCGTTTTGTTCACGGCGACCCGCGCGCCGAGGGCTTCTCGTACGCATCGCTTGCGGCGCTGGAGCCGACCGATATCTACCGGCGCGGGCTTGATATCATCGGCCTTCGGATGCGGGAGAACGCCGCTTCAAGGGTTACGCTGGCGGGATCGGCGGCGGGGGATGAGGATGCTTCTCTGGCGATGGCCCGCTCCGAACGGGTGCGGCGATATCTGGAGGAATCGTGGGGGATAGAGCCGGCGCGTATTGCCCTCTCCGTTGCGCGACCGATGGTGGCCGGCGATGATCGCGACCGCTGCGTCAGGATAAAGCCGTCCGGGAATATCGCCGGGCCGCTTCGGATCAAATGGAAATCACGACGGTTTCGTCAGCCGGTGCTGGATCTTCAGCCGGAGATCACGGCCAGACATGGCGTGCGGGAGTGGAGGATTGTGCTGAGTCAGGGGCCCGGCGAGATAGGGCGATATTCCGACACGACGCGCAATCCCGATCTTGCCTTTCGCATCCCCGATGACCTTGTCGATACCGCGCTGCCGCCGATCGTTGCGGATCTTACCGTCATTGATTCCACCGGCGCCGTTACGTCGGCGCGGGACTCGCTGCCGCTGCTTCTTCCCTCCGGCGCCTCGGTTGCTCCCGCGAACGGCGGCATCTCCAGCCGGACAACGTATATGATGGTCGGTGAGGAAGTCACCAGCCAGTGGCTCAGGCGTATCGCGGCTTCCGTTGGTCGTCGGGCACGGCTTACCGTGATTGCCCCCGCCGACGATCATCGCGGTGGGATGCGTGGGGAACAGATTGTGGCGATGCTCCGCGGGATGCTGAAATCCCGCGCGGTCAGCATCACATCAGGAGCCGGCGAACCCGGCCCGGCACATTATCCCGAGGATCGTCTTCTGGCCGATGGCGTCAGCGTGGTGGTGGAGGAATAAAATAATTCAAGCCGCCGGAGCGAGCAGAATGTTCGTGACGATGATATTGTTCATCACCGGGATATCCCGTTCCGGAATATCCGGATAATCCGCCCGCTGAATATCATTCCGAACCATCGGCGCCATCGGTAACCTGCGGCACCTCCGCGATTTCCTGCGGTAGTTCCACCGGCGTCCGCTTCCGTTTCAGATATCTCCAGAGCAGATAGGCAGCCAGCAGAACCCCGGCGATTATCGATGCAGTCTGGATGTGCTGGTGCGCCGAGTGCATCACCATTTCCCATTTATCGCCAAGAAGATATCCCAGCATGATAAATCCCAGCGACCAGATAAAGCCGCCGGTGTAGGCAAACAGCATGAAATGGGGAAGCTCCATGTTCGATGCGCCGGCAACATATGCCGTAAGATGCCGCACCCCTGGAATAAAATACCCGATCATCAGCAGCCATTTTCCGAAACGCTCAAACCACTGGTGGGTTTTATCAAGTTTTTCCGGCGTGATGTGGACATATTTTCCATATTTATGGAGGAGTTTCAGGCCGAGAGTTTTGCCGAGAATATAGCTGATGGTAATGCCGCAGATGCTTCCGAAAAATGCGGTGGCAATCGCCGGAAGTAAATCGAGATTTCCCTTATATGCCAGATATCCCACGAACGCCAGCAGCGTTTCATCAGGAACCGGAACCCCCACCACGCCCAACACGAGGAGGGAGAATATCGCGGGATATCCCCACTGCGTGATCCAATAAATAACTGCATGCATGAGCGCTACGGAATTCTGAAAGAAATATCCGGGCGGAATTACCCGGATACGCGGATCCTTTACCAGGGATCAGGTGGGATGGCCGAATGTGAATGCCAGCGGAGTGGATGACGCTGCTCGCGGGTCGCCTCACGATCACTTCCCGTTGCTCCCCGCGCGGTTGCGTCCTGTTGCCTGCTGAAGCGGGCGTGGATATATTCAGAGCCGGAACATACGAAGCGGGGCGTGATCCGCAATTGCGGCATCATCCATCTCCCGATGTTCTGTTTCCGTTCGCTCGTGCAACAGACAATCCTCTCCCCATGGATACGATGACAGCCCCTCCCGCGCCGAAAGGACATTTTCTTCTGGGACATCTTCCGCGCATGCGGAACCAGCCGCTCGAATTTATGACCGAGTGCGCCCGCGTGCATGGTGATTTCGTCCATCTCAGGGTCGCCAATATCGACGCCTATCTCCTCAGCCATCCCGATCTGGTGGAGGAGGTGCTGGTGACATCGAACAGAAATTTCATCAAGCCGCGGCTTCTGAGGGAGGCCGGAGCGGTGCTGGGGAACGGGCTTCTGACAAGCGAGGGGGATTTCTGGCTCCGCCAGCGGCGCCTGATGCAGCCGGCGTTCCATCGCGACCGGATTGCGTCGTACGGGGTTACGATGGTTGATCTGACGGAGGGGATGCTTGCCGGCTGGCGCGATGGCGAGACGCTGGACATCCATGAGGAGATGATGCGCCTGACGCTCGGCATTGTCGCCAAGACGCTTTTCGGCGCCGATGTGGTGCAGCACGCCGAGGATTTCGGCGCGGCGCTGGAGGTGGCGCTTCAGCGCTTTATCGAGCGGATGGGGTTTATGCGGTTGCTGGATTCGCTGCCGCTGCCGCGCAACCGCCGCTTTAAACGGGCCATCGGTCGGCTGGATGAGATCATCTACGGCATCATCGCCGAGCGGAGGGAGAACGGCGACGGTGCGGGCGATCTTCTCTCACTTCTTCTGGGGGCGCGGGATGAGGATGGAAGCAGCATGACCGATCTCCAGCTCCGCGATGAGGCGATCACCCTTTTCCTGGCCGGGCACGAGACCACCGCGATAGCCCTTTCATGGACCCTTTATCTCCTCTCGCTCAATCCCGGCGCCGAGGCGCGGCTGGTGGAGGAGCTGGAGGATGTGCTGGCGGGGCGGGAGCCACGGATGGATGATATGGCGGCACTCCAGTATACCGACAGGGTGGTGCGGGAGTCGATGCGGCTGTTTCCGCCGGCGTGGCGGGTAGGGCGTGAGGCTGCCGTCGATTGCGAGGTTGGCGGGTATCAGATCGGCGCGGGGGCGCAGCTTATCATGAGCCAGTGGGTGATCCAGCGCGATCCCCGGTTTTTTGACGAACCTGAGGCCTTCCGGCCGGAGCGCTGGGATGATGATCTTGCGCGGCGCCTCCCCCGGTTTGCCTATTTCCCGTTCGGCGGCGGCGCCCGGCGCTGCATCGGCGATGGATTTGCGATGATGGAGGCGACGCTGCTGCTGGCGTCCATCGTCCAGCGGTTCCACCTTTCGCTGGTCCCGGATCAACAGATTATCCCCTTTCCATCGATCACCATGCGACCAAAGTACGGCATCAGCATGACGCTGACGAAGCGATAGCCGGGCCATCGATTGTGTTGCGCTTATGTGGATTGCCCGTCCCCGGATACGGGGGCGGGAGGGCTATCATGCCATCGCTGTTCATATCACCATCGGTCCGATTTAGCATGCGTTCAAGGCATCGAAAAAAATGCGTGATTGCTGAAAATCCATGAAATATGGAAGATATCGTCGATTCTTGCCCCCGATTCGGTTCGGCCGGTTGTCAATTTGAGCACGATTTCGAGACTACCCGATTGTACGTTTGCCACGATCTTTTGCATCCTTTGCGATCTGCCCCTCGTACCGCCCATCCGGGCGCGAAGCATTTATCCAGAACAGAAACTTTTATCCACAACGACAGGGGGAAGGGCGTTGCGTTGGAGCCTTGGAGTGTTCAACTCGTGGCTCGCGTGGCGCCAATGTTTCAGAAGGCCGGCGTCTGGCGACACCCTTCGGTCAGACTCCGGCCTTCTGAAACTTGTGAGGGTGATGGAGCTATTCATACCGTGCTGCGGCATCCAGATGCGCGAACGGTGAGTTATCAAGGAAAATCCGGGAGCAGGGCGTTCTCGATGTTGTCATGGCAGGGCAGGGGACGGCGGATCGTTCCTCGGAGACCATTATAGCAGGCTAAAGGGCCGGGAGATAACCTTCCGGCCCTTGCTTTTTTTGGGCCGCGCGGGCTGTTGCCGGCAGTCGTTTGTTATGGTTCGCCATTCCATAAAGCCCTCTCCGTTTTATGCGTGAGAGGGCTTTGTTCCATTATCGATGTTGATAACAACTGGGAAGTTGATTACGTTATGACGTTACAGCCTTACCGGCTTCGGTGCGGTGCATATCCCATCCGCTGAAATGCCGATTCCTTCCGGGATCGGCGTTATCCACCCCCGCCGGGATATAACGGTCGGACGCCGAAGAGCGCATTTCGCTAAGCCAGCTAATATCTTTCAATCGAGGAGGGGGAACCCATGACATTGCAACGCCTTGCCGCGCTACTGTTGTTTGCGTCGGTCGCCATTACGTCGCGGACGATGGCACAGGTGCCGCGGACGATAAGCTATCAGGGGGAGGTTCGTGACGGAAGCGGGACCGTCCTGAACGGCTCGATTGCCGTGATCATTTCGCTTTCCGAGACCCAGGGGGGAACTCCGGTCTATACCGAAACCCATCCGGCGGTTCAGTTCAAGGGGGGGATATTCGATATCATCATCGGGTTGATAACGCCTATTCCCTCCACGATCAACTTTGACAAGCAGTACTATCTCGGAATCGTCATCGGGGGAACCGAGCTTTCGCCACGGACGCTGATGACGGCGGCTCCGTATGCGTTCCACGCGATTGTGGCGGATCAGGCAAGGTCGCTGGCGCCCGGCGCCACCGGGGTTGTGACAAGCATCAACAGCCTTGATGGGGCGATTACGATTCAGGGAGGGGGGGCCACCACGGTCAACAAGAACGGAAACACGATCACCATCTCATCCACCGGCGGCGCGGGGGGAACAGGCATCCAGGGAGTGCAGAGCGCCGGCGGCACGCTGGCAATCACCAGCGGCAGCGGCCCGGTGGCAAGCCTCGATGTTGCCGATGGCGGGATCAGCACCGCCAAGCTCGCGGCCGGCTCCGTGACCACCGCCAAGCTCGCCGATACTTCCGTTACCACGGCGAAGATCCGCGACGGCGCCATCACGCAGGGGAAGATCGCGGCGGGGGTTTCCTTTACGGCGACCGGCACGGCCGGCGGTGATCTGACCGGAACCTATCCCAACCCGACGATCAAGGACAACGCCGTTACCACAACAAAGCTGGCCGATAACGCCGTCACCGCCGTCAAACTTGCCGATGGCGCCGTCACCGTCACCAAGCTGGCCGATGGGGCCGTTGCCACGGCGAAGCTGGCGGACGATGCCGTGACATCCGCGAAGATCGCCAACGGGACGATCGGCGGCATCGATATCAGCGCAACCACCACCATCAACGTGGCATCGGTGATCACCACCGGAAATGCGGGGATCGGCACGCCGGTGCCGGCATCGCGGCTTTCGGTGAAGGGAAACGGCACAACGGCCGCCAGCTCGGCGCTCGACGTTTCCAACAACGCCAACACCGCGCTCTTCACGGTGCGGGATGATGGAACGGTCGGCATACGGACGGCAACGCCCGGCGCGGCGCTGGAAATCGCCGGCGGTGGCGGGACGGGGCTGATGGTTTCGTCGGGTTCGACGGCGCTGTCGCTTCTACAGGTGCCGGCCGCGGCAAACGTCAATGTGCCGGTCGGTGTCTCCGTGCTCCGCATTACCGACGATAACGCCAACGTTCCGATCCTGATCAACCTTCCCGCCGGAACGCCGGGACAGTTGCTGATCATCTCGAACGACGACAACGCCAATGCCGGCGGCATCCCTCCGGGGACGATCATCAACCCCGGCCAGACGAGAATGTTCGTCTTTAACGGAGCCGGCTGGCGTCTGGTGAACTGATTGTGCCGTCGTGGCGTTCAGGGTTGTAACGGGCCGGGATTGCCCACAAAAAAGAGAGTCCGACGATACCCCTATCGTCGGACTCTTTTGTGCGTAACGGGCTTTCGCTTCGTCACGCATGGTCGTCTGCTCCACCAACCGCTTATCATCATTACTTATCGATCGACATCATCCCGGCTGCATCGTCATCGCTGACGACCATGGTCGTCTGGGTCGGGACATTGCGGGTCTGCATGTTCAGCGTATCCGCGGTCTGTGGCGCGTTCGGGACGTTGGCCGGGGCAACCGGCGACTCCGTCCGATCCGCGGGGGCACTCTTCTCGATTTTACGAACCACCTTCTCCACCACCGGCTTGTTATCGCTGGCGGTTGCGGCTCTGAGGTCCAGTGCAGAAGCCGCGCCGAAGAGAACTACGAGGAGGAAGGCGAGAATCGAAGTATACCGCATGATCAGGGTCCTATCTGAAGAGTTTGAGATCCGAAGCAAGTATCCAGCTTGCCTCGTGAGAGAGGGTCCAGTTTCTCTCTCTGTTTAAAGGGTAGTCCAAGGAATGTGCCACCGGATTTCCACGCGGCGAACGGAACGGAATGCGGCGCGATGCGGAGAGTCAAGTGCGCGATATCCCGCGAAAATCAAGGATATATTCCGCAATGTCGTGTTGTAACGAATTTCTGGAACAGGCATCGGTGGTCGCCGTTTTCCCCGCCGGGGCGGTATTGGTGTACGGGAATCGGTCACGGATTCCGGGATGCCTACACGGCCGCCGCGCGACCGATCCGGCGATGGGGAATAAATACTGATACGTCTGCCGGGACAATCTCCCCTCTTCCGCAGCGTTCTCCCTCTATGCTTACAAGTTTCTTTCCGCAGATCTTCACCATCGTGGCGCTGGCCGCTCTCTGGCTGCTGATCGCAATCTGGCTGGTCACGCTCAACAGACAATGGTGGGCGATTCACGGCGTGCGCCGCGCGCTCTGGATTACGCCGCTGGTCGGTGGTGTGGTGGTCGCTGTCTGGGCGCTGGGAAGCGCCGCGCGGCTTGGATGGCTTATCTCCATCAGCTCCGGCATATCGGCGGTTGTGCTGACGCTTACGATCGCGCTGGCGGTATCGCTGCCGTTCAGCGGGGGAGTGCTTACGATCGAACGGCTGGTTCGCTGGATCATCGCGAAGCGTAAAAAAAATCAGATCACGACCGCTCCCCTTATCGTCGATTCAAACATCACCAGCCCGAACCTCCCCGGCTCCGCGCCGGATCGCGGACGACGCTCGTTTGTCACCGGCGCGGCTGTTACCATTCCGGCTGTGACGTTCGCGTCCGCCGGGTTCGGGCTGCTCAGTTCGCACGGCGCGGTCAGGATGCCGGAGATGGAGATGCGTTTCCCCGATCTTCATCCCGCTCTGGAGGGCCTCCGAATCCTTCATCTCTCCGATATCCATATCGGCAACTATGTTGACCTGGACGATCTTGAGAAGATCATGGATGCGGCGCAATCGACCCGGCCGGATCTCGTGCTGGTGTCCGGCGATATCTCCGACGATGTTGCGATGCTCCCGGACGCGCTGAGGCTGATAGCCGGGCTGAAGACGAAGTACGGCACGTTCGCATCGCTCGGCAATCACGAATATTTCCGCGGCATTCAGCAGATCGTCAGGATTATCGATGCCGGCCCGATTCCGCTCCTCCGCAGTTCCGGCACTTCCATCGCGATCGGCGGCGGCGCGCTCTATATCGGCGGGGCGGATGATCCGGTGATGATGGGGCAACGTGAGCGGAACCACGCGTTTCTCCAGCGTTCGGTGCGGGCCGCGTTCGACGGCGCTCCGTCGGATGCCTTTCATCTGCTGATGAGCCATCGTCCCGAGGGGCTTGATGTGGCGGTGGAGGAGAGGATTCCGTTTACGGTGGCGGGGCATACGCATGGCGCGCAGGTCGGCTTCAACGGCAGGAGCGTGCTTGAGCCGTGGATGCCGAAGAACTATCTCTGGGGACATTATCGGAAAGATGGCTCGCAGCTTTATACTTCCTCGGGCGTCGGCCACTGGTTTCCGTTCCGTCTCGGCTGCCCGCCGGAAGCGCCCCTCTACGTGCTGCGGAAGGATGCCGGGATGGGGTGATGCCAGTGTGATGTGTGAGATGATTCAATCTGATCCCGAGGCCCGAAAACAGAAGCGCCCTCCCGAACTCAATCGGGAGGGCGCTTCCGGTTTCATCAGCCGGCTGCCGAACAGCCGGTGTTGGTCATGGTCCTAGTGGACAACGACCATCATGCCGTGAACCATGCTCGAACCGACACGCAGCTCGTAGACATATGTCCCGCTTGCCAGCGTGCTGGCGTCCAGCACGTACGACTGATCGCCCTGCTCGCGATGTCCGATCGCCACGTTTGCCATCTGCATCCCGCTCTCGCGATACACGCGAAGCTCAACGGCTCCGGCATGCGCCTGCTGCCAGCGGATCTGCGTCTGCTGGTTCAGCGGGTTCGGATAGCAGCCGACCAGACGGAGCGCCGATGCGCCGGTGGTCGCATCATCGACGCCACCGCTGACCACCTTGATGGTGAACGGCTGATCGCTGATGTCGTTGTTGCCCGGGATCGCGCTGTTGGCAACCCTGATCAACGCGGCGGTCGTCGTCGTGTTGATCGTCGGGATCGTCCAGGGGTAGCTCATCGCACCGGGCGCCGATGGGACGCCGACCTTGATTGCCTTCCAGATTGTTCCGCCATCGAAGGAGTAGGAGATATCGACGGAGGTAACAACCGAGGGAGCATCCCAGGTGATGGCTCGCGTCTGGTTGGTTGCCCAGATCTCGCCACCGTTTGGCGAGAGGACAACGATCTGGGGAAGGATGACGCGGGAGATGGACCAGACAGCGTTGGAGCTGTCGATAGTCTTGCCATCAGCCGACGTGATGCGCAGCATGGCCGTGCTGGAAGTGTCGTTGGGGACCTTCCAGGCGTAGGAGCTCGGGGTCGAGGGCACGGTGGCGATCATATGCCACACTTTGCCGTCGGTGG
>JBDSJW010000484.1:0-8474 GCA_039917235.1 Kapaibacterium sp. (SeqCode)
CCATCATCCTCGCTGGTATTGATGGGCGAAGGGAAATCGACAGGGTTTCCCCACTGCTCCATGCCGGCGGAATCGGAGGCGCGGGAGACGTAGTACATATCGTCATCGTACCGGCTCTTGTCGGTGCGCAGCCTGGCCCAGGGACGGTTCCCCTGCCGGGTGGAGTTGAAGAAGAGGAGATTGCCATCGGCCGTGATCAGCGGTGTGTTATCGCGATCGACGGAATTGATCTGCGGGATCTTCAGCAGCGCGGCGCCGCTTACCTTCTCCCCCTGAGCCGAGTCGGGAAGGATGGAGAGCTTGGCATGAATAAATCGCGTGGGGGCGTCGTCCTTTCGCATCTGTCCGGACGCGCGCGGAGTCGCGAGGAGAATCGCAACAAGCGTGAGAGCCAGATGGAGCGATGGACGGAGAAACAGCGGATGCTTCCCCCCAGCGGTTGCGGTCTGATCGAACAGGAGTTGCCTCATTGGTCCGTTCCCCTCGGTTTGCATCATTCGAAACACATTGCTCCCGGCATGGACAGGGGAGCAATCCTGGACAGGGATGTATCGAGCGGAAAAAGGGATGAAGCAGGTGATGCCCCTTTTCCCTGTACTTCCATTTCCGCCATGCGAGGGGGCGCACGCGCGGACAATGTTGGCATACAACGGAAGCGCCGCTGACGATGTTAGCGCATCGCCGGCAACGGGCAGCATAATATATCCGAAGCGTATTCGGACTAAGAAACGGGATGGAATGGGGTGCCTGCCATCGTTATGGACCACTGGTATCGAAGCGGTAACGCTCCGATGAGGGGGGTCCGGCAGATGGTGAAAATCGGATTACGGACCGTCTGAATCGCCTGCCGATTTTCGCCGCGATCAAAGTCGCGGAATCGCCAGAGATCCGCAACTAGAATCTCCTTGAAGTGATCGCCGGAAGTGGCGGGAGTTACATCGAGAGGATGGTAAAACGAACGCAGCGGTTCATCTGGCGCCCCTCCTTGGTATCATTTGGAGCGGTCGGAAGGGAGGCGCCGTAGGCTTTGGTTGCGATGCGGGAGGGATCAAGCTTGCCGGAATCGATCAGATATTTCCGAACCGCGTCCGCGCGGCGACCGGAGAGATCGGCGTTGAATTTCTCGGAACCGATGTTGTCGGTATGGCCGGAGACGATGATCCTGATGGCCGGCTTCTCCTGAAGCAGCGCAAGCAGACGGTCCAGCTCCAGGAATGAGGCAGAGCTGAGGTCATCGGAGTTGTAGTCGAAAAAGAGGTTGTTCAGCGCGAAGCTGTTCCCCTGCTGAAGCTTTTCAAGCTCGATATCCTGCCGCACTTCCTTGTAGTTCACGTTCTTGGGAACGGTGTAGCGGATGGAGTAGAACCCGTAGCCGGGAGAGCTGACCGAGATGCCGTAGTCGCGCCCCGGAAGCAGCACGGCGGCAAACCTGTTGTTGATGCCGCTTCCAACGGATCGCTGCATGGTGGTGCGCGCCTGAAGATCCTCGATCGTCACGGTGGCGTCAAGCGCCGCGCGCGTCCCCTTGTCCACCACCGCGCCGGTCATGAGGATGATGCTGGAGGGGCGGAGATGTTCGGCAAGCGGGGAGCTGGTGATCCCGCCGACACAGCCGCGGGCGTGGGAGAGATAGACGCGATCGCCGGATGCCGGGATGGAGAAGAATGCGTCATCGCCGGCGGTGTTGACCGTTGAGCCAAGGTTGGCCGGGTCCTGCCACTCGCTGCCGCGCAGCACCGATACGTAAACATCACCGCCGCCATAGCCACCCGACTTGCCGGAAGTATAGTAGAGCGTGGTTCCGTCGGCGGCGATATAGGGGGCATAGCTCCCCCCCGGCGTGTTGATCACCGGACCAAGATTCTTAGGGTAGCTCCAGACGCCATTCTGCAGATGCGAAACCCAGATCTCCTGATCGCCTCCCTCCGAGTGGGCGGTGGTGGCGAAGTAGATCACATCCCCATACGCCCCGACCGAGGCGCCGTAGATGCGGAACAGCGTGCTCTTTTTGAAGAAATCGGTAATGCCGCCGCCAAGCCCGTGGGCGTTTTTCCATTCCCGCGATGGGTTCATATCCGCGCGGTAGAACGGCCCCCCCTGTACCACCCATCCCTTCCTGAGCGATGAGAAGTAGATCGTCCCGCCATTCGGGCTGATGGACTCCACGGCATCATCCTCACCGGTGTTGATGACCGGGCCAAGATTTACCGGCTCGCTCCAGACATCGGCTCCCCTGGCGGTTGTATCGCGGATGGTGAAGTAGATATCGCTGTCGTAGCATCCCTTTTCGGAACGGAATCTTCCCCAGGAGCGACCACCGTAACGGGTGGAGTTGAAGAACATGACATGGCCGTCGGCGGAGATGCGCGGTGTATTATCCTGAAAGCCCAGCGCGGAGCCGGCGGACACTGAATCGTTCCAGCGTCCCAGCATCCGCACTTCACGAATCGTATCGCCGGAGGGGACGCTCCTCATCACATCGGCAATCAACGGAGCTTTCCCCTTCCCGATGCCTCTGCGGCCAAGATCCGCAATCGGCTGCGCCGATACCGGCAGCACCATAAATGCCGCCAGCACGCAGAGAAGAACTCCGCCACGAAGGATGGAAATGAGGGATTGCGTCATACTGATTTCGAACTGCCGGGACATTCTGGCCCCGAGGGATGAGACTGCGCGCGGAGGATCGCACCGATTCCGAAACGTGCCCCTTGATGGTCTGCGAACAGTGGTTCTGATGCCGAAGTGATGTTTCCTCCGCTCCGATGCCATTCCTTGGTGAGGCATCCCGATCCCACGAACATCACATAATGCTGATTTAGATAATCATCAAGATATTAAACAAGCCGATTTTTTGTACACACCCGCCGGTTCCTCCGCCCGCAACCGCGAGCCCGCATACCCCAAACCGCCGAAGAATCAGCCCATATGGGGAGATTAGCCTTTGTTAAATGATGTATACCGAAGCCGTTGCGATGGTCATATGTACGCGACAGCCGGTGGCGATGCTCCGGCGTGCCACGCGAAGCCATCATCACCGACTGTTCACAGAACCGGATTCAGCCGAACCTATTGGCCGGAAATCGAGGTTTCCGGGTTGATCACCATCAGCGCATTCGGCTGCCGCTCAGGGCTCAGTCGCTCACCAAGGGCCATCAATCCATAGATTGCACCCAGCGCCACGCCGAGCAGTGATGCCAGAAGAATGCCCATCAGAAAAAGCACTTCGCAATCGTATATAAAGCTTCCCAACGCCGCCAGCCCTATAAGGATCATTGCGCCATACAATCCATTCTCTTCCATGGTCTTCCCCTCCAGTCAATTCTCTATCCATCCCTGTTGATACACTCCGCTCGCCGGAGCGCGCCCGATTGGGTCACAGCGCTCAACAATACAATCAGCCTGCCAGGAAATGTTGAGATCGATAATGATGTAAATGAGGGGATATCGTGGCGGCAGGCGCGGAAATGAAAAGGGCACGGAGAAGACGTCCGTGCCGGATATGAACGCAGATGGCGGGGCCTGTCGGCTATGCAAGCTCGCCAATTGCCCGGGACGCATTCCCGACCGGGGTGGCGCCCTTCCATTCCTCATGCTCCTCGTTGCGGCGCCGCGCGGTCCGTTCAACCAGCACAAGCGCGCCAAGCAGCAATGCCACCGCCAGCATAATGGTGATGCTTACCACGAAAAGGGCGATCCCCGTCGCCATCGATCCCGCCACCACCATTTTTTGGGCTGTTGAGCGTTCCAGTTCAAGCTCTTCCATCGTTCATTCCTCCACGTTTCAAACCACAGAGTATCACAACCAGCTCATGACATCGGATATCAATCATTATCGGAATGTCATGCAAGCGACCTGCCAACCGGGTTGGCGGCGGGGAGAAACGTGGCATTTCAAATCAGGCGGCGCGCCTTCAGTTCGAGATATTTGTTGATCGTGTTAACGGTAAGGCCGGTTGGCGGCGTGAGGATGGAATGAATCCCGTAGCGCTGAAGTTCCTTGACGATCTGCCGCTTCTCGAAGGCGAACTTTTCGGCGATCGTCTTCAGGTAGATCTCCTCGGTGTTCGTGGCCGGGGTCTCCAGCAACGTCCGCAGCTCGGTGTTCTCGAAGAAGACCACCACAAGGAGATGATCGCGGGCGATTTTCCGGAAATAGGGGAGATCGCGTTGAAGCGATGTCAGCGTCTCGAAATTGGTGTAGAGGAAGAGAAGGCTCCGCCCCTTGACGCGCTGCCGGATGTTGGCGTAGAGAAGCTCGTAGTTGGACTCCAGGAAGTTCGTCTTCTGGTTGTAGAGCACCTCCAGAATCTTCTGCATCTGCGCCCGGCGGCGCTCGGCCGGGATGACGTTCCCCATCTTCTCGGCAAAGGTGATAAGCCCGGCGCGATCGTTCTTCAGCAGAGCGATGTTGGAGATGACAAGGCTGGTGTTGATGGCGTAGTCCAGAAGGCTCATCCCCTCGAACGGCATCTTCATCACCCGCCCCTTGTCGATCAGGCTGTAGACCGGCTGCGAACGTTCGTCCTGGTACTGGTTCACCATGAAGGACATCTTCCGCGCGGTTGCCCGCCAGTTGATCGTCCGGTAATCATCCCCCCGCACATACTCGCGGATCTGATCGAACTCCATCGTCTGCCCCACCCGCCTGATCCGCTTGATCCCCGCCTCGTTCAGCCGGTTGGAGACGGCCAGCAGTTCGTAGCGGCGCATCTGGATATAGCTTGGATAGACCGGCACCATCTGGTTCTGCGAGAAGCTGTAGCGCCGCCGCGCCATGCCGATAGGCCCGGCCACGTAGGCATTAACCGACCCGAAATGATATTCCCCCCGCTCGGTCGGCCGGAGCGAATAGGAGAGGATCTTCCGCTCCCCCGACGGGATCACCAGATCGAAGCTGTTGTCCCGCACCTGAAACTGAAACGGAAGCTCATCCACCACCGAGACCCGCGCCGGAAAGCCGTAGCCGCTCTCCAGATGCACCTGGATCTCGTTATCGTCGCCGTTGGAAAAGCGCTCCGGCGCCTCCCGGCTTGCCCGAAACCCGCTGCCGCGATAGAGGAGGATCAGATCCACCGCCAGCAACGCTACAACCACCACCACGCTGATCTTCGCGAAGAAGAGAAGTCCCGGCATGATATAGCCCACCACGAAGAGGAGAACCACTCCGCCGAGCGCGAGAAAGAATCGCTTGTCGAGATATAAACTTCGGAAGAACGTCATGAGCATGCGTCGCCTGTTGGGGGACGTTTCAAACGTCCCCGGAGCAATCGTGTAAAATCTACCAGGGATAAAATCTACCGGGGAACTTCGATTCTGTCGACAATTCCCTTCACCACATCCTCCGGCGTCACCCCTTCCATCTCCTTCTCCGGCGTGATCAGAATCCTGTGCCCCAGCACCGGGCCAACCACGCGGCGGATATCCTCGGGGGTGACGAAATCGCGACCGGCCATCGCCGCGAACGCCTTTGCCCCCATCATGATGGAGAGCGATGCCCGAGGCGACGCGCCCAGATAGAGCGAGCTGTTGTTGCGCGTCCCGTCAACAATCTGGGCGATGTAGCGGAGCAGCGGCACCTCGCAATGCACCTCCCGAACCTTCGCGCGGAAGGCGGCGATATGCTCCGCGGTCATCACCGGCCCCACCGCGCTGATATCGTTGCTGTTCTTCCGCTGGTGGAAATCGGCCAGGATCTTCACCTCGTCATCGATCGATGGATAGCCCACCTCGATCTTGAAGAGGAAGCGGTCGAGCTGCGCCTCCGGCAGCCGGTAGGTTCCCTCCTGCTCGATTGGATTCTGCGTGGCGATCACCAGAAACGGGCTCTCCATCAGATAGGTCTCCCCATCCACCGTCACCTGCCGCTCCTCCATCACCTCGAAGAGGGCCGCCTGCGTCTTGGCCGGCGCCCGGTTGATCTCATCGATCAGTATCAGGTTGCTGAAGATCGGCCCGCGCCGGAACTCGAACTCCGATGACTTCATGTTGAAGATGGAGGTGCCGAGGATATCGGACGGCATCAGATCGGGGGTGAACTGCACGCGGGAGAAGCCGACCGAAAGTGTGCGGGCGATAAGCTTCGCGGCAAGCGTCTTGGCGATGCCGGGAACCCCCTCGATCAGCACATGCCCGTCAGCCAGAATGGCCGCCAGCATCTGATCCACCATCTCATGCTGCCCCACCATGATCTTCCCCACCTCCACGCGGATGCGGTCCATCGCCTCCCGGATATCGCTGAGATCGAGACGGGATGTAAAGAACTCCTGACTGTCCATAATGCCCTTCTGTTTCTGATATGTTTCGGTAGGATTGAACATGCGCCGCCACCCCGCACCGGCGCCGCGCGGGCCTACCGGCTCCGCTTATGGAAATCCTCGATCGCCCCGTTGATCGCCACCAGCTCCTGATCGGTAAGAACGTCCACGCGCCTGACCCGCTCGATAAGGCCGAACAGCCTCCGCACTTCCTTCTCATCAACGCCGGAGCGGGCCGCCACAAGGGGATGGAAATCCCCGCGCAGATCGCTTGCCGCAAGGCCGAAACGGACGCGGAGATAATCAAGGAAATAGGTAATCCGCTTTTCGGCGATATTCCGATGATCGGCATGCTGGAAATACAACTGCGATACGGTTGCCGCAAACTGAAGCGTGGTGTTCGGAAGAGGCTTGATCTCGGGGATGATCCGCTGCCGCCGCTTCCCCATGAAAAACATAAAGCAGACCACGCCGAGCAGGCCGATATAGAGCGCCCAGCGGAGCGCCTCCTGTGAGATGATGTATCGCATCGGCGAGGTGACCACCTTGCGGCCGGTCTTGTAATACTCATCCCAGATCACCGGCGCCGACGGAAGGTAGGAGAAGGCCTTGTAGACATAATCCCCGTTGTTCCGATCCAGCACGTTGTAGTTGGTAAAGGCAAAGGGAATCGTGCTGAGATAGAACGCCCCGCGGCCGTACCGGACCCTGATGAAGTTCGGCTCCCCCAGCGTGTTGGTCCCCAGGATCTCCGTGGAGGCGGTGTCAAATTCACTGAAGTAGCTGTCGGAAACCATCCGCCCGTAGGAATAAGGAGACGCCGATTTCAGGCTCGGGCTGGTGAAGTTGATGGAGACATGCGATGTATCCGTCCCGAAGCCATCGTAATTCCCGGCGATGCTGATATGGAGCGAATCGGCGAAGTCCGATCCGAACGATCCGGCCGCCACGAATACCCTGCTTCCGGCATCGACGAAATCGAACATCGCCTCCCGGTCCAGCTCGTCCGGGGTGAACTCGGCGTTGATGACGATGTAGTTCATCTCCTCCCCCCTCTGCCGGTGGTCCTGATCATCCCCCACGGCATAATCCAAATTCCCGTTTCTGAGGGCGTTGTACGCCGGCTTGGTGCTGCTGGCAATCGATGCATCGCCAAAAAGATCGGGGAGGAGATCGAAGAGAACGTATGTTCCGTAGGGGATTTTATCGTTCTTGGTGAAGCTGGGGGACCAGTTCACTTCGCGCGGCGCCACTATTCTGGCGATGATCGCAAGGATGCCGACCACAATCAGCGGAATGATGTAGATGCGCCGCTTCATGCTTCCCTCCTGACCATCGCATCAAAGCCGGTAAAGCTCTCCCGGAGGCGCCGGAATGTGGGCTCATCAACCGGCAGATCGCCGTACCAGACGTACTCGAACAGCAGCGTCACCCGGGCAAACGGATCGCGAAGCCCCGGCACCGACAGCTCGCGGAGATAATCGTGGTTGGTCTTCTCCATGCGGAGCGTGATCAGCTTTCTGCTCCCCATCTCCTTCAACAGTTTCAGATAGTGGAGCCGCACCGCCCGCTTGAAGTTCCGCGTTGCCGTTGCCTCCTCAATCAGCCGGTCAAAATCCATCGTCTCGATATTCTCCTCGATCTCCGTGAAGCCCAGCACCACCGGATCTCCATCACGGAAGAACGTCCCCCGCACCCCGCCGTACTTCAGCAGAAGGAAAACCAGCCCCAGACTGATAATAATCACCGACGGCCAGGATGTAAGCGCCGACCAGATCGTTCCCGGCGTCCTGTCCAGCTTGTCGCCATACAGGTGTTCGCGCAGCCAGGCCAGCACCTTCTGAAAGAACGTCGATGGATCGCGCGGTTTCCGGTCGTACAGATAATCGTCGTTGTCGGTGAATTCCTTCAGCCGCTCGGCATCCGGCTTTCGGACGAGGATGGTGGTATGATCGTTGGTAACACCGTGGTTGCCGCCGGCAAGGCGGTGGCTGGCGCTGTCGGGCGACCGAATCAATTCCTGGACGCGACCGGAATCCCCCTCATCCTGCGCGGAGAGGGGAACCGATGCGAACAGAAGAAGTACCAGCGCAAGGAGACTACCAGCCAGTCGCATCCGCGCTCCCCGGCTTTTCGCTGGAATCGGTCTCGTCGGAATCAGCAGCGGCGGCAGCGGCATCGTTGCCGCCGATCGACTGGATGCGGCGCATCAGCCCGACT
>JBDSJW010000485.1:0-8964 GCA_039917235.1 Kapaibacterium sp. (SeqCode)
TTGCCACGTCGACCGCTCAACCGAGCCCGGCAAGAAGCTGGTCCAGTTGTTCCACCGTCACATTTTCGTGGTAATCCTCATTGATCATCACCATCGGCGCCCCCCCGCAGGCTCCCATGCACTCCACTTCCTCAAGCGAGAATTTCCCATCCTGCGTCCGCTGGTTGTGCCCGATTCCATAGCGTTTGGAGACATGATCGTACAGCCGTTCCCCGCCTCTGAGCAGGCAGCTCACATTTGTGCAGACCTGCACATGAAACTGCCCCATCGGCTTCTTGAAATACATGGTATAGAACGACGCCACGCCGAACACATGCGAGTAGGGGAGTTCGAGAAGCTCCGCCACATATTTCATCACCCCCGTCGAAAGCCACCCCCACTTCTTCTGAGCCATCCAGAGAACCGGCATGATGGCCGATTTTGGCGTCGGATAGAGCTTCTTCAGTCGCTCGAAACGCTCAAGCTCCTCCGCTGTAAACTCGATTGGTCCGGGGATCTCCTCTAGTACCTCGTTCGAATGAGTATCGTGCATACCAGGAATCAGAAATGATCGATTGTATGAGTTCGGATAATCTGCAAAGCTACGAAGAAAACAAGGGACGTTCTGCGACTGTTCGTTGCAGCTATCGCGATGCTCCTGTCGGGGCACGTTTCAAACGTGCCCGTACACGAGAGTTTAAAACGTGCTCTTCCCCCGCTACTCCGACGCATCCGGATTAAGACGGACAATGCTTGTCCGGCGCGGATTGGACGGCCGGCTTGATTCGGTGATCAGCCGCGAGGCAAATGCCTCCTGGATGCTGCCGAATCGGTAGGAACGGAAAATCCTGGTCAGTTTGCCGATGATCTCCTCGCGCGGGCCGTAGCGGAGAAGTCGCTCGCGCAATGGAAGCGAGCCGTAATCGGGGTCCACCGTGCTCAGTCCCCACGAATGGATATAGAGGATTGCCGGCTCGCCGTGCCGGTTCATTCCCTCCACGCCACGCGCCACAACCCACGCCGGGTTTACGCTCAGCGACGGTCCGCCGGCCGCCCTGATCGACGGCATCCCGATGCCGAACGGCCGCCAGCTTGTCAGCGGAAGCTCCCACAGTGTCCCGGACGGGGTCTGTAAACGATGCGCCTTGCCGGTTCCCGAGAGGAGAAGCGGGCGGATGCTCTGTTTCGGAAATGTGCTTGAGCTGTAGAGAAACCCCTCCTGCACAAGCGTTTCGATCATCGCCGGCGAGCGCCAGCCGGAGGTGATCGGCGTCAGGCGGCAGCCGATCACTTCATCCCCCAGAGCATCCTCCAGACGGGATTTCGCGGTCGCGATCTCCTCACGGAAGCGAAGAAGCTGGTCCAGCGGCGAGAGAAATCGCGGTGAAAGGATCGCGGCCTCGTGCCCGGCATCGCTGATGGTCCTGATCAGGCGCGGAATGCGCGACGTGATGGCGTCCGACGTAAAGAATGTGGCGTGGACATCGAACTTCTCGAAGAAGCCGAGCAGATCCATGACATCGCGCTCGATCTCCCGGTCGGAGGGAGTCGTGTCAAGGGGGTTGGCGGAGATGGAGGGGGGAACCTCCAGCTTCACCGTGAACGCGTTGATCGTATATCGTCTGTCGGCCATTGTATGAAATGTGAATCTACTGAAAAAGATGGCGACAGCGGGTGCCCGCCCGTATCCGCGGTTCGGTTGCCTCCCCGTCCCGTTTATCGTACATGTATCGACACGTCCTGATTCTTGCGTGATGGTCGGCGGTTGGGTAACTTTATAGCTTTATTCTTCCCGGCACCCCTGGGGGCCTTTCCATCAACGTTCTCCCAATCTTCTATGAGCTTCCCGAAGATTCTCGGCGAAGGACTTACCTACGACGACGTGCTGCTGGTCCCCCGCTACAGCGATGTTCTCCCGCGCGAAGTCGATCTCTCCTCCAACATCACACGCGGCATCAGGCTCCATATCCCTCTCGTTTCGGCGGCGATGGATACCGTCACCGATGCGGCGATGGCGATGGCCCTTGCGCGTGAGGGGGGCATCGGCATCATCCATAAGAATATGACGATCGAGGAGCAGGCGGAGCAGGTGCAGCGGGTCAAACGCTCGGAGAGCGGAATGATCCTTGACCCGATCACGCTGGGCCTGATGAGCCGCGTGGCCGACGCGCTGATGCTGATGAAGAAGTTCTCCATCAGCGGCGTTCCGATCGTCGATGAGACCGGAAAACTGGTCGGCATCGTCACCAACCGCGATCTCCGGTTCCAGCCGGATCTGAACCTGCCGATCAGCGAGGTAATGACATCGGCCAACCTGATTACCGCTCCGGTGGGAACCACGCTGGAGGGGGCGGAGCTGATCCTCCAGAAGCATGGCATCGAGAAGCTTCCGGTGGTTGACGCGGAGGGATTGCTCAAGGGGCTGATTACCTTCAAGGATATCCGGAAGAAGCGGCAGTACCCCCACGCATCCAAGGATGAACATGGCCGCCTTCGCGTCGGCGCCGCCGTTGGCGTTACGCCGGATACGGTGGATCGCGTTGCGGCGCTGGTCCGCTCGGGGGTGGATCTGGTGATTGTTGACACGGCTCACGGGCATCAGCAGCGGGTGATTGAGACGGCGCGGATGGTGAAGGAGAAATTCCCGGAACTTCAGGTGGTCGCCGGCAATATCGCCACCGCCGCGGCCGCGCTGGCGCTGATTGAGGCGGGTGTGGACGGCGTAAAGGTGGGAATCGGGCCGGGCTCCATCTGTACCACCCGCGTGATCGCGGGGGTTGGTGTGCCGCAGCTTACGGCGGTGATGGACGTGGCGGAGGTTGCCCGGCAGCATGGAGTTCCGGTCATCGCCGACGGAGGAATCAAGCAGACCGGCGATATCGCCAAGGCGATCGCGGCGGGGGCGGATATCGTGATGATCGGCGGGATGTTCGCCGGGGTGGATGAGGCGCCGGGGGAGAAGATCCTCCTGGAAGGCCGCTCCTACAAGGCGTACAGAGGAATGGGCTCGCTCGGCGCAATGGTGCAGGGCTCGGCCGACCGCTATTTCCAGGATGTTGAGGATAGCCTGCCGAAGCTTGTGCCGGAGGGGATCGAGGGGCGCGTGCCGTCGAAGGGACCGCTGGCGGAGGTGGTGCATCAGATGATCGGTGGACTACGCGCGGCGATGGGATACTGCGGCTGTCACGGCATCGAGGAGATGAAGCGCGATACGCAGTTCACGAAGATGACCGCGGCCGGCCTGCGGGAGTCGCATCCGCACGATATCACGGTCACCAAGCAGTCGCCCAATTACTATTAGGTCGCTGCGGCGTTGAAGGCGGCCGGGCGCGCGGGTTCCAGTGCAACCTCTGCCCGTCGCGGGCGAATACGCCGGACATCCCGGAGGAGTTCCGGGGGAACATCGGCCAATCAGCTTTTTCAACGGAGCATCAGCATCATGTCCAACCGACTTACTCAGCTTAGCGATCAACTGAAAGAGGCATCGCTCGACGCGATCCTCATCACCTATCTTCCCCACATCCGGTATCTGACCGGGTTCTCGGGAAGCGCCGGCGTTCTGCTGGTGACATCGGCGGGGCGCGCGGTGTTTATCACCGATTTCCGCTATCAGGAGCAGATCGCCACGGAGCTTTCTCCCGGCGTGGAGGGGGTCATCGATCGGGCGCCGTATCAGCGGTTGGTGGCCGATGGCCTGGTGGCTCCGGGGATGAGCGTGGGGTTTCAGGAGACGCATGTCACCGTGGCGGCGCTGGATGGCCTGAAGAAGGCGTTCAAGCGGGTAAAGCTGGAGAAGACCGGAGCGATGGTGGATGACCTCACCATGATCAAGACCGACGCGGAGATCGCCTCGATCAAAAAGGCGGCCGACATGGCGGCGAAGGTCTACAAGGAGATCCTGGCGATCGTGAAGCCGGGGATGCGGGAGAACGAGGTGGCGATGGAGATCAGCTATCTCGGCAAGAAGTTCGGCTCGGAAGGTGATGCGTTCGGCATCATCGTCGCCTCCGGCGCGCGCGGGGCGCTGCCGCATGGTCGCGCCAGCACGAAGAAGATCAAAAAGGGGGAGATGGTCACGCTCGATTTCGGCTGCATCCACAACGGATTCAACTCTGACATGACCCGCACATTCGCGGTGGGGAAGCCGAACGACGAGGCGCGTTCGATCTACGATATCGTCCTCCGCTCGCAGATCAAGGGGGTTGCGGCGGCGCGCGCCGGGATGACCGGCAAGGAGCTGGACGATGTCTGCCGGGATGAGATCGCCGCCGCCGGTTATGGCGCGGAGTTCGGTCATGGCACCGGCCACGGGCTGGGGATCGATGTGCATGAGGGGCCGGGGATCTCCTTCCGTGGCGAGGCGCAGGTTCTGAAGCCGGGGATGGTTGTCACGATAGAGCCGGGCATTTATATTCCCAACCGCTGCGGCGTCCGTATCGAGGATGACGTGGTGATTACCGAGACCGGCTGCCGGGTTCTTACCCGCGCGCCGAAGGATCTTATCATTATCTGATCCCGTTTTCTACCGGCCCCCGATGCTTCGGCATCGGGGGCCGGTAGCCCATTCCGTTTGAAATCCCTTGCCCTTATCCGTGAATAACGACGACCAGAACATCGAACCCGGGGCGCTCCATAACGATCATCCCGAGCCGGAAGAACGGATGGAGGCCGATCCCCTTGATCCGCGGGAGCCGGGATATCGCGCCAGGAGCATCGGCGCGCCGCGTCAGGCCGATCCGGTTGCCGGACGGAGAAAGCTGCTTGTCATCGCCTACTACTATCCGCCGATGGGGCTGAGCGGCGTCCTCAGGATCGCCAAGTTCACCAAGTATCTCCGCAACTACGGCTGGGAGCCGACGGTGCTGACCGTGGGGGATGTGGGCTATTTCGCCTACGATTACTCGCTGCTGGAGGAGGTACTGGAGGCCGGGGTGAAGATAGAGAGGACCGGCACGCTCGATCCGCTGCGGCTCTTCCGTCGCAAGGGGACCATCAAGATGCCGCCGGACGGACGGAGGAGAATGCTGAGCGGTCTGACGCATGTCTTCCTTCAGCCCGACAACAAGATCGGCTGGAAACGCTACGCGCTGAAGCGCGCGCTGGAGCTGGCGAAGCACGAGCATTTCGACGCGATCCTTGCAACCGCGCCACCGTTTACCTCCTTCCTGATAGGCCAGGAGCTACAGAAGCGGCTCGGCATCCCGCTGGTGGTCGATTACCGCGATCCGTGGCTGGACAACCGCAACTATTTCTACGCCACGCCGCTGCATCGCGGGTACGCCGCGGGGCTGGAGGAGGCAGTGCTGAAGAACTCCGACGGCGTGGTGGTGGTGAACCGGAAGATCAAGGAGAAGCTGATCGCCCGTTATCCGTTCCTGACGCACGAGGCGGTGCATATCATCCCGAGCGGCTACGATCCACAGGATTTTCGCCTTGCCAACCGCTTCCCCCTCCCGCGTTCCCGCAAGATGCGCTTCACCTACAGCGGCCTGTTCGATGCCCGCCGCACCCCGAAGTTCTTTTTCATGGCGCTCGCCAAGATCTTCGCGCAATACCCGGAGACGCGCGATGAGATCGAGGTCTGCTTTATCGGCACGTTTCAGGAAAGCTTCAGGAAGATGGCAACGCAGCTCGGCGTATCCTCCGCTCTTGTCACCACCGACTATGTGGAGCACCATCAGGCGGTGCGCAATCTGCTGGCAAGCGATGTCCTCTGGCTGACGATCTACGACCCGTCGATCACGCCGGGAAAAGTCTATGAGTATATCGGCTCCCGTAAGCCGATCCTTGCCCTGGCACCGGAGGGGATCGTCAGAACCGTTCTGAACGATTATGGCGCGGCAACCTTCGTCGATCCTGAGGATGTCGATGGCATCGCGGCGGCAATCCACACGCTCTATATACAGTGGCGGGAGGAGAAGCTGCCGGTCGGCAACGAGGGGCTGGCGCGGGAGCACGATCAGCGGCATCTGACCGAGCGGCTGGCCCGCATCCTTGCCTACTCTCTCCGCATCTGAATCCATACGCATTCCACAACCCGCTCTTCCGGCGATATCGGCCGGGGAGGAGATCCCGAGCATGATGACCGATTCCACACCGCAGCAGATGACCGTTCTCCTTCTGGGTTCCGGCGCGCGCGAGCATGCCATTGCCTGGAAGCTGGCCCAGTCCCCGCTGCTCGGGCGGCTGATCTGCGCCCCCGGCAACCCCGGCATCGCGCGGCTGGCGGAGCTGCGAAGTGTTGATATCGAGAGCCCGGAGAGAGTTGTGGCCCTTGCCCGCGAGCTGAACCCCGATCTGGTGGTGGTCGGCCCGGAGGCTCCGCTTGCCGCGGGCGTCTCGGACGCGCTGCGGGATGCGGGATTTGCCACATTCGGCCCGTCGAAGGCGGCGGCTCGGCTGGAATGGGACAAGGGGTTTGCAAAGGATTTCATGCACCGCCACCTGATCCCGACCGCCGCCTCGCGGACGTTTACATCGGAAGGGCTCGATGAGGCGCGTGCCTCTATCGCCGCCTCGCTGATGCCGATCGTCATCAAGGCGAGCGGGCTTGCCGCCGGAAAAGGGGTGGTGATTGCCACGACGGCCGATGAGGCGCTGGAGACGATCGAGGGGATGCTGAGCGGAAGCAGCTTCGGCGCGGCTGGTTCATGCGTGGTGATCGAGGAGTTTATGACGGGGGAGGAGGCATCGATCTTCGCCATCACCGACGGCGTCAACTATCGGTTGCTGGCCCCATCGCAGGACCACAAGCGCGTCGGCGATGGCGATACCGGCCCGAACACCGGCGGCATGGGCGCCTACGCCCCGGCGCCGATCGTCACGCCGATGATCCTCGAACGCATCGCCTCGGAGGTCATCGAGCCGACGCTGGCGGGGATGCGGGAGGATGGGACGCCATATTCGGGATGTCTTTATGTTGGGGTGATGATCGACCGGGACCAGGCGCGCGTGGTGGAGTTCAACAGCCGCTTCGGCGATCCCGAGACTCAGGTTGTCCTCCCGCTGATCGATGCCGATTTCGCCGCGCTCCTTATGGCGGCCGCCACGGGAAGGATCGGTGAGCTTGGCGAGGTCCGTTCGCGCGGCTCGGCCGCGTGCGTGGTGCTTGCCTCGGAGGGATATCCGGGGAACTATCGGAAGGGGGATGAGATCACCGGGATCGATGACGCGGAATCCCTTGGCGGAACCGTCGTTTTCCAGGCCGGGACGAAGCTGGACGAGGGACGACTGGTGACGAGCGGCGGCCGCGTGCTTGGCGTGACGGCCATCACCGATGGCGATCGGGGGCTGGAGGAGACGCTGGAGCTGGCCTATCGCGCGGTTGACATGGTCTCGTTTACCGGAGCGTTTCATCGGAATGATATCGGCCGTCGCGGATTGTCGGCAGCGGTGTGAAATTGATCAGTTTCGATCACGAAATCTTTCCACGGCATGAAGATCCTCATTACCGGCGGCGCCGGATTTATCGCTTCGCAGATTGCCGACGCCTATATCGCGGCCGGACACCAGGTCACGATCATCGATAACCTCTCCACCGGCGATCTCTCCAACATCAACCCCGACGCAACGCTCTATCAGGCCGATATCCGCGACCGCGATGAGGTGGAGCGGATCTTCAGCGAGGGAGGGTTCGATCTTCTCAATCATCACGCCGCCCAGCTCGATGTCCGCGTCTCCGTCCGCGATCCGCAGTTCGATGCCGAGCAGAATGTGATCGGCTCGCTGAACCTTCTCCAGTCGGCGCTGAACAACGGTGTCCGTCGCGTGATCTTCGCCTCAAGCGGCGGCTGCGTCTATGGCGAGCAGGAGCGTTTTCCCGCTGATGAGGGTCATTCCACCAACCCGATTTCCCCGTATGGCATCACCAAACTGGCGGTCGAGAAATATCTGCATTACTATCGCCACGTGCATGGGATCGATTCGGTGGTGTTCCGCTATACCAATATCTACGGGCCGCGCCAGAACCCGCATGGCGAGGCGGGGGTGATCGCGATCTTCTGCGACAGGATGTTCAACGGCCTTGCGCCGGTCATCAACGGCTCCGGCGAGCAGACGCGCGACTATGTCTACATCGACGACGTGGTGCGCGCCAATCTGGCGGCGATCGATTATCTGGAGAGATCTGGCTCCGGCACATTCAACATCGCGTCAGGCGTGGAGACAAGCGTGAACGAGCTGTTCAGAACGCTCAATAGCCTCCTTGGCGATCCGTTTGCCGAGGAGCATGGGCCGGCCAAGCCGGGGGAGCAGATGCGATCGGTATGCGATTCAGGCAGGGCGGGGAAAGAGCTGGGATGGCGGGCGATGACAGGGCTGCGCGATGGGCTGGAGCGGACGCTGGAGTTCTATCGTTCCAGGACCGGATCTGTATAAACCCGGCCCGGAAGCACATACTGTCGGCAAATCCAGGTTCAGTTGACCTTGTTGCCGTCCGAATCGTACAACTGATATTTCTGATTGGGATCGGGAGGGGGGGGATCGGTATCGATCACATCGGTTGCCGCGCCCGGCTTCCATCGGAACGATTTGAAGATATCATCACGCCCCTCGATATACTTCCGCATCGCAATCCCCGTCGGGATCACCTCCATTCGCACCGTCCGCGTCGGCAGATAGTAGGTTTTGATGAACGCGGTCCCCTGGCTGGTGGCCGAGTCGGAAAGCGTATAGGTATATCCGCCATCCTTCAGCGCGTTCAGCGGAATTGCCTGCGGCTTCACCGTCACGATAATCTGAATGATCCCCGCCTTCGGGATACGATAGACCCGTTTCTCATACAACCCCTTCGGGCTCCAGCCGCTCGCGGATGAATCCAGCATCGCTTCGGCCGGAATCCGCGCCATATATCCCTTGGAGCTTTCCACCGTCTGAACGGTCAGCGGATTGGACGTTGGGGCCGGCGGTTTGGGAGGCTGGGCGCGCAGCGCGGGGGAACAGAGAAGGAGGAGCGCTCCAACACGGCCGATACGTTGAATGATGGGA
>JBDSJW010000486.1:0-5488 GCA_039917235.1 Kapaibacterium sp. (SeqCode)
TGATCGCAGTCTCCTGGTTAATCCCTATTGGTCGTAGTCCAGTACAGGTAGCGCATAACTGGTGCATGGCCTCTTAAAACGTGGATTCCTCGCGAAAAACCGGGTAGTCAGTGTTACCCCAGGGAGCACTTTAGGGATTCCGATTCGTCGGAATCCTTTGTTTTTTGAGGGTATGGCAGTTTATCAAGACATCTAGTGTCGTACAAGACATCGAGTGACGTCTAGTAACGGGCAATGAACGGGCAGACAACGGGCTGCCCTTAATCAGTGTTCTGCCTAATCCGTGCTCCGCTGCTCCATCCGCCGCCTGATCCGATCCGCCAGCTCCGTCCGCTCCGGGACATCGCGATAGTACTCGTCATCCACGTCCTCGGCATGCCCCACCATATCCTCAATGTCCTGCCTCGGCCAGAGTAACTCCTGCTCCAGCCACCAGATCGCCGATTTCCGACAGCAGTTCAATGTCCGTTCTCGCCGATCAATACCGGAGAGTTCGACGGCGGCGTTGAAGACAACGCGCCATTTCGCCAGGTCCTTCCATGGCAGCAGATACTCCCGTCGTTTTGATGATGATGGATAGGCAAGCAGGTGATCAACCACCCACCGCAGGTTCGGAATCAGATCGACCGGGATCCATCGCGTCGTGTTCTCCCGCGTTCGCGGGTTAACCTTGCTGCATGCAGGAATGAACTTTCCGGCCGCATGGGTGCGCGTCATCTTCAATGCCTCGCCGTCACGCACTCCCGTCAGCAGCAGCAGCCGTGTTGCCATTGCAAATCGACCACTCTGATCAATCTTCTCCATCCAGCAGAGAATTAGCTCCGTTTCCATTTCCGTCCATCGTCCACGTCGCGAGCCTCGCTGGCGTTGCGGTCGCTTCAGATCGCGGGCGGGATTGCTCTTCAGCCATTTGCGCTTGACGAGATGGTCGAAGATCGGGACGAGGTAGTCGTAGTATTTGACCTTCGTGTTGATGCTGATTTCGTCGGAGTTGTGGGCATCCTTCACCATTGTGTAGATGACTTCGTGCGCCTGCTCGATAAGATCATCGCTCTTGACATCCCAGGTGATTGCCTTCCGAATGTAGTAGGCGATTGCCCGGTTGTGATGCGATTGGACTGACACGGAGCTGTGCGGGTAGGTCGCTTCCTTGAAATCGTCGATCATCGCCTGAAGCGACAGCCATCGTTCCGGAGGTGGTTCCGGTGTCTCCTTCGCTTCCTCCGGGGCTTTCAGATGTCCTGGCAGTTCGAGGTTGAACTTCTCGGCGATGCGATGGAGCTTTCGGAGGTTCTGCTGCTCGCGGAGGATCTTCAGACCGAGCGCCATATTCTCGCGGGTGAAGGCGAATCCGAGGGATTGCTCCTGATCGCCGAAGCGGAGGTAGGCGCGTTTTGTTCTGCCTGATCCTCGTCCTCGGATGCGCCCTTCCTCGCCCGGAATGTACCAGGCGTCATGTTTGCGTTGTGCGGGCATGGGTTGGTTCCGTGAATGGAATGTGGAAGAAATGAGCCAGCAGTTCTGGCTCCGTTGGATTGTTGAGTCGCTATCACCGATAGCGCCGACGTTCGTCGGATCGGTGGGAGGATGCTCTATCGAAATGGTGTTCATCGCCAAGTGTGGTTTCTCGTGCTGGATGTGAATCGGGTGCGATGTGAAAGGGAATCCCCCCTTCGGCAACTCTCAGCGCGCGATCCCTGCCGGCTTCCGGGTCTGGCTGCGGTCAAGAAACGAAGAGTGTTATGCCTTTGCCTGCGACTTCCGAACCCGATACGGCGGCGCCTGCTCGACCAACAGCAGCGAAAGCTCATTGATCCGCTTGCCAAGCTCACCAAGCTCGATGATCGTGTCGGTCGGGATGTCGCTGGCGATAATCTCCGGCTCTTTCACGTGCGTGAATACGGGTGTAGATGGGGCGCGGCCGAGCAAGATGTAGTTGAGATCGAGATCATGCTCCCTGCAGAGCTCGACCACAATGTCTAGTCCGGCCGAATCACGATCGCGCCAGTTGGCGAGGCAACTGGTGGAGATGCCGAGCGCCTCGGCGAGCCGCGACTCCTTGCCACGCTTGTCGGGAATCCTGAGCGAGCCCTGGAGCCGGTCGAGAATCTCGTTGCCGGGGATCGTTGTTCGGATGATCTTCGCCATTGACTTTACTCTTTCTGTGTGAGTAATTGCGTGCCGGGGATAGATCTGAAATCTTTGATTGCGTGAATGAACATACGGAATGATGCGGGCGATTTCAAGGGGGTAGGAGGGTGATTCGTTGTCAATTGAAGGCTTCCATCAAACACTTGGTGTACGGGGAAGATCCCGCATCGGTGTCCGAACCCGCGAGGTCAGCTCCCAGCACTATTCCTCTGTTATCGACGATCGAATCTTGGGAGTGCGGACCGAAGGCGGAGATGGTGAACAAATTGATCTCGGCGCGAGTGATAAATACGGAGGATATCGTGACTGAACGACGGAACCCGATGCAACAGCCCGTGGGCCGTCGGAATAATTGCCGGCGTTCGGTCAAACGAGCTCGATCAGCGTGTAATTGCAGGGAATTATTCGTGCAACGGTCGTGATGGATAGGAAGAAAATATGATGAAACGCCAAATTAAATCAAAAATGAATTTTCCAGCGGCGCGCCAGATAATCGCCTCTTCGGCATCCACGTTATACTCGCCTCTACTTCGGGTCAGACTGGCATCACACACCCAGCAGGGTTGCAGCAAGGTTCCAGCAAAATCCCTGACAACAACCAGCGAACTTCCTGAACGAAATCACTGGCAGTGGGAATCGGCCGGAGTGATATCCGGATGATCGATCACGCTACGCCGATGCCTAGAGCATCGGCATGAATGCGCCCGGTAGCCGTGGTTATCGCCATCACCGGAGCGCCGTGCAGTCACCCAGAACCCTTATCGAAGGAGAACCAGCCATGAGCAAACCCAGCCTGCTGCATGTCCCGGGTGACATGTTGCGGATGATTCGTGAAAGCGCCGGATGGAACCGTCCCCGCTTTGCGCGGGCATTGGCTCGCCTCGAAAACGCTGAGGAAGACTTCACCAGCGTTTCGTCGATCGAGCGGTATGAGAAGCGGCGGGTTGTTCCTCCGCGCCAGGTAGAGCGGTATCGAGCGGTAATCGGTGAAGAGATCTTTGATGAGCTGCTGGAGCTGTATCGGAAGGAGCGGCTGGAGTATCTGCGCCGGACCGGACAGATCGAATGATGTCGAGAAGCTGATGATCAGGAGTGTGCCCGCAGAAGCACAGTCGGAATAAGGGGAGATGCTCTGTTCGGTTGGTCGAACAGCAGCGTACAACTGTTGGAACTGCTCCCGGTACTGCGTGACGCATTGAAGGAATGCTGTTGGTATCAGGGGGTGATTGCATCCGTGGCTATACAGCCGTAACTCGCCTTCGAGAGGCGGAAAGAGAGATGATCGGCGTATATTCGTCGGATCATCTGTGAGCCGTCAACAACCAATTCCTCCATAGATCGTGAACACGAGCATCGATCATCTTCCCGAACACAAACAAGAGCAACTGCGTCGCGCGGTTGAGATCATCCGTGAGGAAACGGAGGTGGAGATGATCATCCTGTTCGGCAGCTATGCCGTTGGTACGTGGGTGGAGGAGCCCGGTCCTGATCCTCGCACCTTCGAGTACCAGAGCGATTTCGACATCTATGCTTTGGTGGAGGATCGGAAGATGGCGAAGAAGGCAAAGCTGTGGGCGCGGGTGGAGAATCGGCTGCGTCGTGAGGTGCCGACGCCGGTGCAGTTGCTGAGCGATGGCATCCACGCGGTTGACAGTTTCATCCGTGAGGGGCGATACTTCTACACGGATATCTGCAGGGAGGGGATCCTCCTATACGATTCAGGAGCGTTTACCTTGGCTGAGCCGCGCGAGCTGAGTCCGGAGCAGCGACTAGCATTGGCGGAGGAGGAATACGAACAATGGTTTGCCAGTGCCAGCGACTTCCTCGATGTCTTCGAGTATGCGCTTAGTCGCGAAAAATTCAAGATCGCTGCATTCCAGCTTCACCAAGCGGTGGAGCGATTCTACTCCGCTGTTCTGCTGGTGTTCACCAACTACAAACCGAAGCTGCACAATATCGAAAAGCTCGGACATATGGCAGCGGGGCAGGCGCCGGAACTGGTTCCGGTCTTCCCGATGGGAACGGAGGAAGAACGACGGCTGTTCGATCTGCTGTGTCGAGCCTATATCGAATCGCGGTATAACAAGAAGTACTCGATCACACGTGAGGAACTGGAATGGCTGGCTGAGCGGGTCAGGGAGTTGAAGGGGATCGTGGAGAACGTTTGCCAGCGTAGGATTGAGGAATATCGTGATGTCGTGGGCAATTGATTCGGAGCCGAAATGAACTTCCTGGCAAAACTTCGCTCGTCAATGACAATGAGTGAGGCATATAGAACAATGCTTGAAACCGAGCGATTGGTCCTCAACCCCAGAAGGCGAATCCGATATTATGCGCCCTCAATTGGGAATATTGTCGTAGCTATTTGGGTGACAGGAATAATTATTTTTCTCTTTTCCAAAGCCCGACTTCCTGCACTCTTCTATCTGCTGGGGCTGATAATGCCTCTGCTGACGGTATATACCTGCGTTCGCCAATCCTTTGCCTTACAGCTCAAATCGCTCACAACAAGACTCAGCAAGAGAGAGAATCGTGAGATTGCAAGAAAAGTCGTTGATGAGTTAGGATGGAGCCTTCAACAGCATAGCGATGATTACATCGAAGCAATTACCGTGTTCGACCGTGTCCCGGCAGTGCGATCGCAATTAATAGCAATCGTGATTGCGGATCAGAGAATATTGATGACCAGCATCAGCCAGCCCGACTATGGTAATGTTCAGGTAATACTCACTCTGGGGCAGAATGAAAAGAACGTGGATCGGTTCATGGCGATGGTCACATCGCTGAGTCGGAGTCCGATAGAGGAAGATGTGGTGGGGCGATAAAGCGAATGCGTCCCTCGATTTCCGACGTCGAATAGTATTCTATCTGCCCGAAGAAATAAGTTGAAAATATCAAAACGGAGTTACCCAATGGATGTGAACCTGGATGAACTTACCCCATCATTAATGGAGTTCGTCTCCGCAGCTCTTACGATTGGAATGACGTGTCTGGAAGATGGGGAATCATTCTCACCATTTGTTGTGCTTGATAAGGATGGCGATCAAAAAGTTATTGTGATCGAAGGGGAGACGATGCCCGATGCTGTTGATAAGGCCCGGAAGATCGTCGCGACGCTTGGTGACAACATCAGCCGCGCGATTATAGCCTATGATTCCTATATGAACATCGATGGAACAAAGTATGATGCCGTCATAGCTGAGATCAGGGAAGCAGGATCGGATCATGGTCTTAGGTTCGCTCAACGGTATCTCAATCCTCAGTCAGGAGGACGAGCGGAGGCTACGGGAAAGAAGATGTTTCTTGGGAGTATGCCGCTGGTGCAGTTCTATGGGAA
>JBDSJW010000487.1:0-4629 GCA_039917235.1 Kapaibacterium sp. (SeqCode)
GGAGATGACCGGCTCTGGGTGGACGATGATATCTCGCTGGATGTCCGAAGCGAGCCGGAAAAGGAGAACCGGGTGATGCTCTTCACCGACAGGGAGATCTATCGCCCCGGACAGACGATTCATTTCAAGGGGATACTCTATCAGCAGGATCTGGCGACCCCCGATTTCAAAGCCGTGGAGGGGCGATCGATGACGGTGGAACTGTTCGACCCCAATCGCAGATCGATCGCGAAGGCGACCATGACCACCAACGCATTCGGCTCGTTCGACGGGACGTTTACCGCGCCGACGGGGGGTCTTACGGGGAGGATGGAGCTGCGATGTGAATCGGAGGAGCATGAGATCCGCGTCGAGGAGTACAAGCGCCCGAAGTTCGAGGTGACGCTCGATCCGCTCGAAGGAGATCATCGCCTCGGCGAAAGCATCATCGCCAGAGGAAGCGCCCGCTCGTTCGCCGGTTCGGCGGTGGATGGCGCAACCGTCAAGTACACGGTTTCCCGCAGCGCATCCTTCCCCTACTGGAATTACGGCCGGCGCGGGTCGTCGCGAAGCAGCGGCGCCACGATTGCGACCGGCACGGCTCATACCGACGCATCAGGGAAGTTCGAGATCCCCTTTATCGCCCGCCCCGACAGTTCCATCGACCGCTCCGAGCTTCCGGTCTTCCGGTACACCGTGGAGGCGGATGTCACCGATATGAACGGCGAAACATCATCGCAGACCATGACCATTGCGATCGGCTATACAACGCTCGCGATCACCGCTGATCTGCCGGAAATATTCTCCACGCGCGACACGGCGATGCTCCGAATCGCCACGCGCAACCTGAACGGCAAGCCGGTGGCCGCCATCGGCACGGTGACGATCGAGAAGATGCGGGAGCCGGATCAACTGAAGCGCTCCAGGCTTCTCAATCCGCCCGACCGATTCGCGATGACGCGCGAGGAGTTCGCCCGCGATTTTCCGAACGATGAATACGACACCACCTCTAACGATGGCGGTGAGGTGGAACGGATCATCATAAAACGCCCCTTCCGCGCCGATACAACCGGCAGGGATTCCGTGGCGCTGACCGGCCTTCCCCCCGGCCGCTACCGCGTTCGCGTGACGGGACGCGATCCATCCGGTGATACGATCACCGCGAACCTCGAAAGCATTGCCTACGATCCGCTGAGCAACGGCATGCCGACGAAGGCCGCGCTCTTTATGATCGATCCAACCGAATCCCTCCAGCCGGGGGATACGGCGGTCATCCTCTACGGCACCAGCCACCGCGACATCCACATGACGATAACGGTGGAACGGAACGGCGATGTGATCCGCGAGGAACAGGTCATCCTCTCCGATGAGGTCCGCCGGTTTACCATGCCGATCACCGAAAAGGATCGCGGCGGAGTAGCAGTCCATATCTACTTCGTCCGCGACTACCGGCTGTATGAGGAGAGCAGCGATATCAATGTCCCATGGACAAACAAGCAACTCCGCATCGAAACCGCGAGCTTCCGCGACAGGATGACGCCCGGCGCCCCCGAGGAATGGCGATTCACGATCACCGGCTCCAGCGCCAACAAGGTCGCCGCCGAAATGGTCGCCACGCTCTACGACGCATCGCTCGACAACATCTCCCCGAACGGCGGCTGGGACGGGTTTCAATGGCCGATCAACGAGCGGATGATATCGATCGATAATCACACCTTCAGCGTGGCCGAGGGGGATCAGACGGAGAAGAACTGGAACATCCGCTACCCGAGTGGGAACAGCCGACAGGAGGATTTTGATTTCCGGATTCGCGGGGGATCGAGGCTGCAATTTCGGGGAGGCTTTGGAGGTGTCTATGAGATACTGGGAGGAAGGAGTATGCGGTCCTTAGATAGCACACGCCTCGGCAGCGGATTCACCCCGGAATATGGAGATGTGCTTTCAGGAGTGGTAAATACTACTGGACAGAATGGCTATGGTCTGCGTGGCGGTCGCGCTTCCGAGACGCAGATCCGTGTTGACAGTGTGAAGGTCGGTGATCCGTTCCAGGGTGGTTTTGGTGCTACCAATTCCGGTTACTATCCGACGGCATCCACGCAGTCGATGTACGAAAATGAAAACGACCGCCATGATGTGGGGACATATGACAAGTTCGATGACCGTTCGCGCAAAGGCGTTACCGAGGCGCTCTCCGCTGTCAACGTCAGGAAAAACCTGAACGAAACGGCGTTCTTCTACCCGAATCTCACCACCAACGAGAAGGGGGAGATCGTGATCCGCTTCACCGCGCCGGAGGCGCTGACGCGCTGGAGGATGATCGGGTTTGCCCATACGGCTGATATGAAGATCGGACTGATTGAGAAGAGCGCCGTGACGCAGAAGGATCTGATGCTCCTGACCAACGCGCCGCGGTTTCTTCGCGAGGGGGACAGCGTGACGTTCGCGGTGAAAATCTCGAACATGACCAAGGGGGAATTGAAGGGGGATGTCGCGCTCCACCTGCTCGACGCCACCACGATGCAGCCGCTGGATATCGCCTGGGGAAACCGGACGCCGGAGGGGAAGTTCACCGCCGCGAAGGAAGGGGGAGCCGTATCATCATGGAGCTTTGTGGTGCCGATCGGCGCCGGCCCGATTCTCTATCGCGTGGTGGCAAAGGCGGGCTCCTTCTCCGATGGCGAGGAGGCCCCCATCCCCGTCCTCCCGAACAGAATGCTCGTCACCGAAACCCTGCCGATGAACATCCGCGCCGGACAGACCCGGACGTTCGAGCTGGCGAAGCTGACAGGCTCCGGCGGCTCCCCCACACTCCGCAACCACAGGCTGACGCTGGAGACAACATCAAACCCGGCGTGGTATGCAATTCAGGCCCTCCCCTACCTGATGGAGTTCCCGCACGAGTGCGCCGAGCAGACGTTCGAGCGCTTCTACGCCAACAGCCTCGCCTCCCATCTTGTCAACGCCAACCCGAAGATCAAAGCCGTGTTCGAGCGATGGAAAAGCTCGGACGCCCTCCTCTCTAACCTTGAGAAGAATCAGGATGTGAAATCAGTTCTGCTGGAGGAAACCCCATGGGTGATGCAGGGACACGATGAAAGCGAGCGGCGGAAACGGGTCGCCCTTCTGTTCGACCTGAACGGCATGGCGAACGGCCTGAACACCGCGATGGAACGGCTCCGTGCAATGCAGTCATCGGATGGCGGATGGCCCTGGTTCCCCGGTATGGAGACCGACCGGTTTGTCACGGGATATATCGCCACCGGCTTCGGCCATCTGCGGAAGCTGGGGACCGAGAGCGCGGCGCTGGAGAAGATGGAGCCGCTGATACGCAACGCCGTCGGCTTTCTGGATGGTAAAATGGGAGACGATTATCAGCGACTTCGCAGGACGAAGGATTTCGATCCGAAGAAAAACTATCTGGGAAATGCCGAGGCGCAGTATCTCTACATGCGGAGCTTCTACCCGGAGATTCAGTTGGATGGCGCAAGCCGCGAGTCGCTGAAATTCTGGCGCAACCAGGCGGCGGAGCATTGGGATGATATGGGCCTGATGAGCCAGGGGATGATAGCGCTGGCGATGAGCCGTGCCGGCGATAAACGGACATCGGCCGCGATCATCGCTTCGCTCCGCGAACGGGCGCTCCATTCGGAAGAGCTGGGAACATACTGGAAGCAGGATGAGGGATGGTGGTGGTATCAGGCGCCGATCGAGACGCAGTCGGTGCTGATCGAGGCGTTCAACGAGATCGTCGGCGACCAGGCGATGGTCGATGAAATGCGGATCTGGCTCCTCAAACAGAAACAGGTCTCCGACTGGGGAACCACCAAGGCCACCGCCGATGCGTGCTATGCGCTTCTCGGCACCGGCTCCTCCCTCCTCGACGACGATTCCCGCGTCACCGCCACGATCGGCGGCGCCCCCGTTGGTCCCGCCGGAACCGATGGCGCACGCCCGGAGGCGGGGACCGGCTACAGCAGAACAACGTGGAGCGGAGGCGACATCAGGCCGCAAATGGGATCGGTGACGCTGAGCAAGAGCGGCAGGGGGATCGGCTGGGGGGCGCTCTACTGGCAGTACTTCGAGCAGCTCGACAGGATTACGCCGCACACGTCGCCGCTCGCCATCGAGCGGAAGCTCTACCGCGTAAACGCAACAGACCACGGGCCGGAGCTTGAGCCGATCACCGAAAACAGCCCGCTGCATGTGGGGGATCTTCTACGGGTGAGGATCGAAATACGGGTGGATCGGGGGATGGAATATGTTCATCTGAAGGATATGCGCGGGGCGGGGCTTGAGCCAACGGAATCGCTATCGGGATATCGCTGGGAAAACGGTCTGGGCTACTATATGAGCATCCGCGACGCATCGATGAACTTCTTCTTCGGGAGCCTGCCGCAAGGGACACACGTCTTCGAGTACTCGCTTCGCGCGTCGAACGCCGGCGTCTACTCCAACGGCATTTCGACCATCCAGTCGATGTACGCGCCGGAGTTCGCGAGCCATTCGCAGGGGGATATCGTGCGTATCAGATAATACACATAATTCAGTGGGGTGGTCATCCATCTCACCATCGGCGTTCAGGCTCGATGCGGCAACAGGCGCCTTGTTGCCGCTTCGATCCTCGCCGCCGGTCCAACCTGGGCGCAGGTT
>JBDSJW010000488.1:0-8451 GCA_039917235.1 Kapaibacterium sp. (SeqCode)
GAGCCGCGGCCGTCGGTGCCCAGCGCGAACCGGATGCCGTTTTCGAGGATCGCATCCATATTCGGGAGAAGGCCGGTGATATGGAGATTCGATGTGGGTGAGAGAATCGCGCGGACGCCGCGGGCGCCAAGAATCGCAAGCTCATCCGCCGAGGCATCGGCCAGATGAACCGCCACAAAATGATCATCCAGAATCCCCATCCGATCATAATACTCGATCGGCGAACATCCGGCCGGCTTCCACTCCGGCTCCCACGCGCCGATCTCCTCCAGAAAATTCCGCCACGCGCCGGATGCGCTTTCGTATAACAGCCGCTCATCGGGATCTTCCGCCAGATGCTGGTAGATATTCACGTTCCGCTCGCGCGTCAGCCCGGCGATACGCCGCATCAACTCCGGCGAAACGGAATACGGAGCGTGCGCGCCGAGCGTATGCTCCATGGTGGCGGGCCAGAGAGCATCCTTCCGGGATTCCTCCGCCCAGGCAATCGTCGCATCAACACGATCGCGCCGGAAGCCGATCAGCTCGTGAATGAACCGGCAGCGCATCCCCGAGCGGGCAATCGCTTCAAAGGTTCCATAATTATTCGCCACCTCGCCAATCGCCACGGTGCCGGCGCGCCGCATCATCGCCAGCACGTCGGCAACGGATTCATCGGGCGTTCTTTCTCCACCGCGCTCGCCGCGTTGCGAAAGGAGCTTCCGCACCCACGCGTTCAGCCCCGCGCCTCCCGGCACCGGCGTCTCCACTCCCGCATCGGTCAGATGGACATGGCAGTTGAGAACACCGGGCATCAGCACCGGATGATCGCGACGATCATCATAATGGAAACCGAGCGTTGAGCGGGGGCCGGCCGCGAGGACACGTCCGGCATCATCGACAATGACGCCCGCGTCGGGGATCGGCTGGGAGCGTTCCCCCATCGGCAGGAGAATCTCCGCGGTATGAAGTGTAAGAGCGGACAATCGAAGTTGTAAGGATCTGCGCGCGATGGCGGCGCGGCGGAAGCCACGCGGAAGGCGCCATCGGACGGGGCGAACTTACGGTCAATGAAGTTATCCGCGTATTGCAAATGTTATCGGCATCAGGAAAGCCGTCCGAAGTAGATCATCGTATCGTACTCGAAGCTGACTGTTCCCCCCCGCTGATGCTCATCGAAGATTTCGCGGAGCCGGGCCAGCATCGGCGTAAACCCCGGCTCATCCGGCCCCGGCGTATAGGAAGATGAGAGAAGCCGCCCCTTCACCCCGTCGAAATCGAACCGCTGAACATAATCCGGGATAACGCGCGCGGTGAACCCATCAGGACGAAAAAAATGGGCCAGCAGATCGGAATCGATGGTGGTAAGGCTATTGTGCCGCACCGTTTCGTAATCGGTGCCGTGGGTAAGAAGCAGTTCTTCGTATGCGCGAAGAAACGGCGATGAATCCAGACGCCTATCGTTCCAGATAAGGGCGACATATCCCCCCGGGCGGATGATCCGCATACACTCCCCGCGTGCCTTCTCCCGGTCGAACCAGTGAAACGCCTGTCCCGCGATCACGAAATCGACGGAGCCGGCGGCGAGCGTGGTATTCTCCGCCGTTCCATCGATGCTATGAAATCGTGGGAATCCCGACAGATATTCCTCCCCCGCCTCCCTCATCTCCAGATTCGGCTCGATTCCATAGACCTCATTCCCATGTTCAAGAAATGGCTCCGCTGAAAACCCCGTGCCCGAGCCGACATCGGCGATCACATGATCCGCGGTCAGCCCGCACGATTCCGCGAGCGTGTCGATAACGGCGGTGGGATAATGAGGACGATAATGGAGATAATCCGAGACGCGATTGGAAAATCGTCTGGTGGAGGATGAGTCAGTGGGATTGTTCATGATTTTTTGATGCTGAGTTTATCGCGAAGCCGGCGCATGTGGGCACAGGTTTTCCGCAAATGTCGTGAATTCGGAGGAACTACGGGAGATAATTGCGGCGGGTTTCAATAATAAAACTTCTCATGGACGTTCCGGGTTCCGGATATTGCCAGCGGGAACAACAATATCGGGCTCATTGATCAGATACATCACACTCCGTGAACGTTTATCACGCCCCGGGGCAATGTACGTGCTGAAAGCACCGTTATATCACGCTTTCCGTTCGTGGCATGCTGATTGACGTGCGCCTTCCAGGAATCACGACCGGCATCGTGATCGCCGCAGGATTGATCATACAGCCTCGGGGAGAATCAGGATATAGAGAAAAAATATTCGCACTACTACTTCTGACCGGCAATTCCATCTATTTCCGCTGACCGGTCATTTTGGAACAAACAATGTATAGTCCCCACCATTTACAGGGAACACCATGATATCGCAACGGATAACATCCCTGCACACCGCCATGCTGCTGATCGCTCTGGCATTCTGCGTCGTTTGTCCAACCGCGGCGCCGGCCCAGCAACCTGATCCTTTTCTTGTCGACGCGAAGGATAGAAGATCGGCGGCAACTCCAACGCCGGCGGGCCTGATCATCGGAGCCGATCAACCGATTATACGGCTGAATCGCGATAGAAATCTGGGCGTGCTCACCAATTTCGACGCCGATGTGTATTACGATGCATGGCAGATCGGCGTTCACAGGCGAAATCAGGGAATGATGGCAAGCCTTATGCTCAGAACGATCGGCCGGGAACGTTATTCAGGATTTTTTCTGGAAGTTGGAAAAACGTCGCTCACATCACACGAGCCATTGCCATATTCGCCCGATCGTCCGGATGCATTTGATTTTGATACCACGCTCCAGAGCAGCCTTGTCTACGGCATTGGGTACAAGGGAAACGTTGGCTTCGGGGATAATAGAATGATGAACGTGGCGTACGAGTTTTCCGTTGGAGATTCGCATTCCAGATTCGGGGATCCATCGTACTTCCATATAGGGACGGAGTTCGGATTGCGCTTCCCCATTTCCATATCCGCGCTTATCGTCGGCATTTCCGGGTTTATGGATATGACGCCGTTGCGGGAATTTACTCCAACGATTGCACATCCATCTCCCGACCAGTCATTTCTGGCGGGAATAGGACTGCACGCCCGTTACGCACTTAATTTCGGGAGCTGATCCATGACACGATTCACCACACACCTGCTTGCGCTGACATTTCTGTCGTTACTGCTTACAGGGTTTTGCTCCGGCTGTGCGGGTTTTTCATCCGGTGACGCCGGAAAATATTACCGTTGCGAGCGGAGAAGGGATATCCGGACCGATAATATCAAATCAGTTGGCATATATACATTTTCCAGCGGACCGATAGTATACGCCGAAGGACTTGAGCCTGATCTTTACCCATCGGAAATAACGCGTGCCTCGGTGCTGGCGCCTGACACGGCCAACACGAAGCCGAGCCTTGAACTTGCGCGGGCGATTAAACGTGAACTGGAATCGAGAGGATATCGGGCACCCATGATGCTGAGCCTCGGACATTCCAACGCGGTAAGCGTAAACGATTGCCTGAATAACGCGCGAAGCGGCGGGATGGATGCGATTTTCATCACCTATTACACCGGCATTTCCTCCCAGGGACGTTACGGCGCGCCACATGGGTCGGCGGACCATTCAACGCACAAGAATGGATACATGTACCTGCCGAATTCCGCCCTCTTCGACGCCCGAACCGGTGATCTTCTCTGGAGCAATTCCTATTACGGCATCGTGCAGAACGCTCATGCGTTCAACATCAGCAATGAGGGATTTATCGATATCGTTCCGGAGGCATTGATTGAAACCGGCGATGAGAGTTTCCCCGGAGCAGCGTCCAAGACGGTGAAGAACATCTTCACTCCCCTTCTATGGCCCGACAGCTTCAGGGAGTTTCCGGTACGGGAGAGCGTGGAGAAGGGGAAATAATTCGAAAAACTCCCACGGATAATCCCAATAAAGTATCCGTGGGAGTTGAACAACAGAATCTCAGACCAAGACGAATTACGATCTCTGATTTAATGCTTGCTATGGAGCATCACGGTTTTTACCACTTTCGCGTTATTATGCCATACGGCAATCTTCACAACATCTCCGGCCTTGTGTGACGTAATGGCGTGGCTGAGTTCATCAGAAGAATTCACCGGAGTTCCGTCGATATCGAGGATTACATCTCCGACCTGAATTCCTCCCTTGGCCGCGGCACCATATTCGGGAACATCCTTCGCCATAACGCCCTGGATCGAAGGCATTCCCGCCTTATCCGCCACCCCCTTATCGACCACACCGGCCGAAATACCGAGCGAGGCCTTGCGAACTTCAGGGGCACCGTGAGACTCTGATGGATCGGTTTTAGCGGTGCCAAGAGTGATGGGGATAATTGTATCCTTCGCATTTCGCCAGACCTTGAATTTCACGGTGCTCCCGGCTCTGCGAAGCGCGGTACGATTCTGAAGATCGTTGGTATTTTTCACATCCTGTCCATCGATTGCGAGAATCACATCTGTGCTTTTCAAACCTCCTTTTTCGGCGGGACTGTTTCTGTCCACATCCTCCACCACAACCCCGCTGATTGATTCAAGATGGTAGGAGTTAGCGCTTTTGGCGGTGATGTCGGATAGGCCGATTCCAAGATATCCCCGCTCAACCTTGCCGTCATCGATCAGATCGGCCGCAACCACCTTCATCAGATTTGCTGGAATTGCAAAGCCGTAACCGAGATAATATCCGGTGCTGGTATAAATGGCGCTGTTGATTCCAACCAGGCCCGCGCTCAGATCGAAAAGCCCTCCCCCACTATTGCCTGGGTTAATCGCCGCATCCGTCTGAATAAAATTCTTAATACGATCATCATCATCGCTGGTGCCCAGCTCGCCGCGCCCGAGCGCGCTGACAATTCCGGCGGTCACGGTGGAGCGAAGCCCAAGCGGATTGCCGACGGCTATCACATATTCACCAACCTGTACTTCGTCGCTGTTGCCAACAAATGCGGCAGGGAAACCGGAGCCGTAGATCCTGAGCACCGCCAGATCGGTTGAGGGATCACGGCCGACCAGATCGGCATAATAAGTATCGCCACTTGCGGTGGTTACGAGAATACTATCCTCATCGGTATCCTCCACCACATGATTATTGGTGACGATATATCCGTTCTCGGTGATAAAAACACCGGAGCCGATGCCGTGCGAGCGATATTTATCCGACTTGAAATCCTTGCCGTATGGGCGAAGGAACTCCTCAAGATACTGGAGACGCTTATCGTTGGTTTTGCTCATCACCACGCTTATGCTCACAACCATCGGCGTCACGGCCTTGCTGACGGAGACCGAGGCATCGCTGATTACCTTGGCGGCCGGAACCGCGACGATCGGCGCCGTTCTGGAGCCGACCTCGATAACGGGCTGAGCGGAAAGCGTGGTGAAGCCTGTAAGAGCCACGCACGAGACCAGCAGCGCAACGGACAGACGGGATTGACGCGAAGAGATCATAGTGGTTTTGTATAAGCTGAGGGTTCCCGAACGGACGGCCCGCGGCCCGATAATACACGGACGTGGGCAACTCCGGTGGATATTTCATGGGTTGTATACCAGTGTCCCACCCGATTGGCGCAACGTGAGATGCCGCGAGATGGAACCTGAGAAGGAGGATGGCGCGAACATGAAGATGCCGCACCAGATCGGGAGAATATCGGAAAAAGAGAGCAATGGCGCGATGAAAAAAAGAGCCAGGGGGGAGAAATCCCGATCAATCGCGAAACGGCCGACCGCTGGCGATATCGCTCCCCCACTACCGTTGAAGATGCCCAATGTCGAGGTCACTGGAGTCGCACGATCCCATCGCTGAAATTCCATGACGGGTCCCTAAGATTTTCAGACAGACACAGGTTGCATGATAAATACGATTTACTATCTTTGCCGCCGGATAATGACTAATACCTGGCGGTTGCCGCCCAAGAACATCCCTTTCAGTTATTCCAGACAGCTTTTTCCGAGCATCCCGCGTCATATAAATGGCGCCGCCATTCTCCGGTGGGAGTCATATGGTGCCGGCGGCGATCCGCGCGGATGAAGGGAATCGGGATGCGCCGAAATGATTTTGCTTAGCAGACCGTTGAATTCCTACAGATGCTCAGACTGTTCAAGGACGATCAGCCGCACGGCGGCCGAATCTGAGCGAATGATGAATGTCGGGGGACGTTTGAAACGTCCCCCGACGCCGTGGATGACGTCCTTCAACAGTCTATTAGCGGACAGAGCATTCTTTGTGCAGGCAGTCATCGGGAAATATCCTCACCGATTCGTTATTCCTTTCGGCCGCTGATGTTCAGCGATCCATCATAATTGCTTTCCGCATTATCTCACTATCTGCCGTTCGCCCTGGCGCACGGCCCGACACTCCAGTGTCGCAAAGCCAGTTCACAACGCACGTACACAGCAGCGATGGGCAACACAACAGCGACCTCGGCATCGATTATATAGTCCGGACAACGCAACGGCGAAAGGATTCGACGCGGTTTTCGTTATGTACTATGCCGGCCCGAGTGCATGAAGCAATCATGACGGCACCACCATAGCGAAATCACCGCACGACGGTCATCGCCATAGTTATGTTTGAGGGATATCATTCCTTCCCGAACTCCGCTTTTTTAAATCAACGCCGGCATCATCCTCCGGAGCAACTCCCGCAATCGCCTCGTGGAGAAAGCCCATCTGCCGAACCTGGAATCCGATTCGTTCAGCGATATAATCCCCTAGACCACGATCCGTAGCAACCAGAGGGGAAAATATCAGGAATTCCCATCGATCTCAATCGACGATTTGAGAGGCTGAACAACATTCCGGATATGAGGATCAGCAGATTTTTCATAGCGCAGGCGCCGCGAGATCAACATTCACTATCGAACAGGATGGCAGCCATCCTTCTACCGACAATGGACATGAAACTATTTCGCAGACCCGTAAAGGCCCGACTGGCCGCCTTCATGGCAGTCGCATGCTCGTGCGTCGCATTGGCCCCGTCAGTGCGCGCACAGCAGGACCCGTTTGCCGTGGAGCCTGAGCACAGACGGAAATCCACCATCCCGATTCCCTATGGACTGATTGTTGGAGGACGGATACCTCTGACATACAGCACACCTGACCTGGGTTCAGGTTCAGTGGACAAGATCACGGCAATCGATGTTGACGCTTATTATGATACCTGGAGCGCGGGATATCATAGAAAGGATTACGGCAACATGTTCGACCTGATGTTCCGGAGCGCAACCCGCGACGTATACGGGGGGTGGTATCTTGAAGTAGGAAGCTCAACGTTTAATATTCTCCCCAGGGAGGAATTCGGAAATGATTCCGGCGCGGTTGGCGTTTCCCGATTTGTATTCGGTGTGGGAATGAAGGGGAATTCAGGCTACGGCACGGGGGTAAAGTTTCTGTACAGTTACGATTTTTCCGCGGGCTCAACTAATTCCGATAACGGAAGCCTGTTGTACGCATACGGCCAGATGGCGGCCGGCATACGCATTCCGATCGCCACGACGGCGCTGGCACTTGGAATCAATGCATATGCTGGATTCATCCCTCCCACCAGAGTGACATCAGGGAATGGATCGGATCCGAGCGGCATCGTGGGCCTGGGCTTCTTTGCCACCTACGCCCTGAATTTCGAGAGAGAATAATCCCACATTAATCATAGCAATACCAATGAAGAGCAATATTATCAAGGTGATTCTTTTTGTCTCCCTCTGCTCCCTCACCACCGGGTGCGCCGGACTACGATTCTGGGATAAGGGGAAATTTTATCAGTGCGAACTGAAGGACAATATTCAAACAGAAAATATCCGTACCGTAGGCATTTACGTATACTCCAATGGCGAGGCTGTGGATGGGAAGGAACCTGCAAGGGACGCGGCTGATGTTATCGGAGATGTCATCATGTTCCCCATCAAGCTTCTGGCTCTGGGACAGATCGATGCAGGAAGTGGAACACAGGTTGGGATGAGCAAACATTTCTTTCCGACCAAAATAACCAAAAGCCTTGTCCTGGAGCCGGACACCACGAATGCCGGACCAAGCCTGGAGCTGGCGAATGCTGTCAAGGAGGAGATAGCCAGCCGCGGATATAACGCGAAGGTGGTTACCGACCTGGGACATTCCGGAAAAATAAGCGTGGACCAGTGCCTCAAACACGCGAAGGCGAACGGATACGATGCCATTTTCGTCGTGAATTACACCGGCCTGAATCGCTGGACAAAATACGCCGGCACCGACATGGTCTATGGCTATAAGACCCGTACGGAGATCACACGAGTAAATGTTTTCGACGGATATCTCTATATCCCCAATTCCGCGTTGCTGGATGCTACCACCGGCGAAACGCTCTGGAGCAACTCCTACTATGGCCTCGTGGAAAAAGCGCATCTCGCCAGCCCTGGATCGGAGTCGTTCAATCAGGCAGTAAGCAATGCACTGGTGGATAATGGTGACGACACCTATTTCAAATC
>JBDSJW010000489.1:0-7273 GCA_039917235.1 Kapaibacterium sp. (SeqCode)
CCTCGGGCCGAATGTTTTTGCTCCCCCTTGCTCTGATTCTTATTTCGATAACGCCGCGCCATGCAACCGCGCAGTCGGGGTTTGATGCAACGTTTCTCCCGCAATCGAAACTCTACGTTCAGGCTCCCTACGCCGGCAAGTACGAGGCGCGCATCGGCGGCTCGCGCGAGTCGGCTGATGATAAGCTGCGGCTCGATATCGGCGCGGCGGTGAATCTGCTTGATCTGAGCCTGAAGCAGGGTCGCGGAGATGATATCGAGAAGGGGTTGATGACTCGGATGGGGGGCATAGGGATCGGCGCGGATTTTTTTACGTGGACGCGACTCCGCTCGGTTGGGGGATTCAAATTTCCGGTGGAGGCGGTGGATTATTATTTCGGGCTGCACGCGGACGCCACGTTTGATCGCCCGTACATTCCCGATCTCCGACTTCGCGTTGCCCATATCTCCGCCCATCTTGTCGATGGCGATCCCAGTTTTTCCACGACGCAGGCCAGCTACCAGACCTACAGCCGCGAGTTTATCGATCTGATGGCCGCCGCCGACGGAACAAAGCTGGCGCGCGGGCTGTTCGATGCATCACGCGCATCGCTCAGGCCGTATGCCGGGCTGATGTGGCTTACGCATACCATCCCCGACACGCTCGGCCGGCTGAATCCATATGCCGGTTTTGATGCGGCGTGGCAGCCGTGGGAAGCCCCGGTCACCCTGAAGTTCGGCTACGAAATCCGGCTGAACACGGAGCTTGAGACGATCGGCGAGCATGAGGCGCGGCTTGGCCTAAAGCTGGGCCGGTACGACTCCAGGGGAATTACGTTCGAGGGGAGCTATTATGCGGGCCGCTCGCACTACGGACAGCATTTCGGCCGTCGCGAACGGTATGTGGCGTTGGGATTTGCCATAGATTATTAACAGACTGAACAGTCTGCCATCGGCAGTAATTCTGGTATGTACGATGCAGGATAGAGATTTCGGGACAACCCTTTACCGCGCCGCCAGCGGCACGGAATACACAACGGTCCAGGCCCCCACGCCGCCGAAGCGGAAGGAGCGCTACTGGCTCCATATTCTGCTTTTTGCCCTGACGTTTCTCTCCACCACGTACGCCGGGATGCTCTTCTCGACGGCGGCCGATGATTCCTTCGCATCGATCGGCGATATTCTCGCCAACCTCCACCGCGGCCTGCCGTTCAGCGCGTTGCTGATGCTCTTTATCAGCGCCCACGAGTTCGGCCACTACTTTGCCGCCCGCGCTCATAAAGTCGATGCCACGCTCCCGTTTTATATCCCGATGCCGGTGCTTTCTCTGTTCGGCACAATGGGGGCGGTCATCCGCACGCGCACCGTTGTGCCAAGCCGTCGCGCGATGTTCGATATCGGCGTTGCGGGGCCGATCGCCGGGTTTGTGGTTGCGCTGGCGTATCTGATAATCGGCATGATCACAATGCCGGGGATTGAATCGCTCTACGCCGTGCATCCCGAATATCGCGCGCTTGCGGCGCTGCCGGCGGAGGGGACGCGGTTCGGTGGATTTCTTCTGTTCGGAATTCTTAAAAAACTGCTGATAGCGCCGGGGAGATTTTTTCCCGGAATGAACGAGATCTATCACTACCCGCTCCTCGCGGTCGGCTGGTTCGGGATGTTTGTCACGGCGCTTAATATGATCCCGGTGGGGCAGCTCGACGGCGGGCATGTGACCTACGGGATGTTCGGCAGGGCGCAACAAAAACTCTCCCGCTGGTTTGTTGGCTTTCTGATTTTTTCAGGGCTGGGGACGCTCTGCACGTTGCTGCGCGATCTGATTCGCGAACATCATCAGGGGAGTTTTTTCGATCTGCTCGGCGTAACGCTCGGCCCTCCGCTGGAATGGCTCACGCGGCACGCGGGATGGTGGATGCACGGCTGGCTTGGCTGGCTCCTCTGGGTGGCGATCATCCTGATCTTTATCAAAATTCCTCACCCTCCAGTCCCCGATGAAACGCCGCTCGACCGAAAACGGATGATCATCGGCTGGTGCGCGCTCGCGATTCTTGTGCTGACATTTACCTTCACCGGGGTTTTCGAGCTGGTGCGGTAGCGTCGCGCTGAAATATTCTCAGAAAAACATCATTACGACGGTAACAATTGCGGGGGATAGGGACACCTACGGTATCAGCGCGATTTTGTGCGCGGAACATACTCTTCTCCCAACTTCTCACCGGATCATCGCATCATGAGAATTCTCCCACTTATCGCGCTGGCGATAGTTTTTGTAATGCTTTCGGCCGAGGCGCAGACCACATCGATACGGAAGGTCGCGGACGGTCTCTATCTGATGTATTACGATACCACCAGCGAAAAACCGATCGTCACAAAAAGCACCATCGTGGAGTTCAGCGATCATATCGCATTGCTGGAAATGCCGATCTCCAACGATGGCGCCGGCTCGGTAAATCTGAAGGACCATTCCGATGGAGGAGAGCGCGTTCTCCGCGCGTTAAGCGATTATTTTCCGGGAAAGCCGCTGAAATATGTCCTGAGCAGCCACTGGCATCCGCACAGCATTTCATCGATTATCCCGTTTATCTCCCGGGGAATCACGGTGATCACCACCAGAGATAATTTCAAGCGACTGAGCGAATTTGTTGACGCGGCGGCAGTAAAAAATTATGGAAAATATCTGCAATTCGTCGATGGCGACAGCCTTGTGCTCGGCGATGCAACCAATTCCATTATCGCCTACAGGTTTACGAAGGAGGAATATCACCACGTTCCCACCGAGGATTTTCTCTATTTCTATCTCCCGAAATACAACTACATGCACAGCTCCTGCATGTTTCAGCGGCTGGAGGGGACAAGCGTAAAGGGGAGGGAGATGATCAGCTCGCGCGTGGAGGATCTGAACAGATTTATGCTGTCGAAGCATATCAATCCCCGCTATATCATCACCACTGACACCTACTGGGACGACGCAAACGGCATGGCCTCCGGCGACACGCTCCGCGCGATGTTCCAGTCCGGTGTGACGATGAGCGGGCTGGAGAACGAGGTAATCGATATGGAGGAGACAGCGCTTGTGATGAAGAGCGACAGCATCATAACATATCTCGCGGAAAATCATATCCCCTTCAGCATCCTTAACGGCGCGGTGTATTCCGCGCTGGCAAAGCAGGATTTACGGAAGGCGCTTGCGCTTGCGCGACTCCAGGCGCTTTATAATCCATCCGATCCGAATGCCTGGGATACCTTCGGCGAGGTCTATTATTTTCTCGGAGAAACGAAACTGGCAAGGAAATACGAAATCCAGAGCACCAGAATCAATAAGGATTTCAAGGGGGGTGAGGAAATCTGGAAAAAGGATTTGGAGGATTTTCGGAAGAAGTGGGGTGGGGGGTGATGAATTTTCTCCCAGGCACCAGCGAGGCGCAACATCTGGTGCACAGGGCATCTCCCTGTGCACCAAGCATTAACTCTCCCTGAACTGCACATCATACAGCCGACGGTAGAGATTTCCCGCCGCCAGGAGTTCATCGTGCCGGCCGTATTCCACGATTGCGCCATTTTCCACCACGGCGATCATATGCGCGTGCTTGATCGTTGAAAGGCGGTGCGCGATTACCACGGCGGTTCTGTCGATCAGCAGGTTGTTGATTGCCTCCTGCACAAACATCTCCGATTCCGTGTCGAGCGCGGAGGTGGCCTCGTCGAACAGGAGAATCTGCGGATCGCGGGCAAGTGCACGGGCAATTGCAAGGCGCTGCCGCTGGCCGCCGGAGAGGAGCACGCCGCGATCGCCGATCGGCGTGTCGTATCCCTGCGGAAGCCGCTGGATAAATTCGTGCGCGTTCGCCATCCGTGCTGCCTCCTCGACACGCTCGCGCGTGGCGCCGATAACGCCGTAGGCGATATTGTTGAAGACCGAATCGTTGAAGAGAATCGATTCCTGCGTCACCACGCCGAAGAGCGATCGGTAGCTTTCAAGATCGAATTCCCTGATATCAATTCCGTCCAGCGAAATCCCGCCGGAACTTGCATCGTACAGCCGGAGCATCAGATCCATCAGCGTCGATTTTCCTCCGCCGGATGGGCCGACCAGCGCCAGCGTCTGCCCGCGCTTGATTGTCAGCGTCACGTCGCGCACAACCGGATGGCCGGGGCGGTAGCTGAACCCGACGTTCAGCAGTTGCAGCTCGTTCCGGAGCGCTCCCGCCGTGCGCGGCCCTCCCTGTACTGTCGGCGCCGCGTCCATTACGGCCAGCACCCGTTCGGCCGCCACAAGGCCGCGCTGAATGCCGGTGGGGATCTGCACTACCGCGTTGATCGGCGCCATGATCGCGAAGAGGATCAGAAGAAATGATATCAATTCCTCCGCGCGCATCGTCCCCTGAAGCACCTGCGAGCCGCCATAGAACAGGACCACCGCCAGCGCGATAATTGCCAGAATTTCCCCCACCGGCCCATTAATATTTACCGTTGCCGAATGTTTTTCAGCGGCGCGGACATATCGTTTTGTCTCTCCCTTGAACCGGTCAAGCTCGTACCGCTCGGCGGAATATCCCTTGATAATTCTGATGTTCAGAAATGTCTCCTGCAACCGGCTGGTGATATCGCTCAGCGCCGTCTGCATCCGCTGCGAGTAACGCTTGACATATTTTGTGAGGACGCGGATCAGCAACAGCGAAAGGATGCTGGTGGAAAATGCGATCAGCGTCAGCGTTGGGGAAAATGTGAGGAGGAGAAAAAGCATCTGCAACGCCTGCATCGGCTCGCGGATGATGGTGCCGAGCGTGGGGGTGAGCGCTGAACTCATCATGTTCACATCGTTAGTGAGCACGGAGATCAGCTCGCCCGAGCGTTTGCCGTTGAAGAATTCCAGCGACTGGCCGATGGTTTTGCTGAAAACGGTATCGCGGATATCCTTGATCATCCGTTCCTCAACCACGGTGTTAAGGACGAATGTGAAGTATTTGATGATATCCTTCACGATAAAAATCCCCACCACCAGCAGGCAGACATTTCTCAGCGAGCCGACTTTATCATTTGGGACGATGATAAATGACTGGATAAGGCCGAGCATCCACGCTTTTGCCTGACCGAACATCGGGACCGCCGTCGCGCCGGGGATGCCGGCCGGTTCGGTCGCAGTGCCGCCGGGGGGGATGATCACCATCATGATCGGCCAGATGATCGCGATGGTTGCCGTGCTGAGGAGCGAGAGGATCAGGCTGAGAAACGTGATCACCGACAGCCCCAGCGTGTACGGCTTCAGGAAGGGAAGGAGTCTGCGGAGTATCTTCATGAGGCGCTAGACGGCGAGATTGAGAGGAGGGTTTCAGAGGCGAGGGATTCGATCGCCGAGGCTACATGTTCCACTGCAATCGCGGTGAGCGATCCATCCCCATGAACCACGCGGTTTGCGACGTGCCATGGCCCCCAGATGTTCCCGGTTTCCGCCGCCGCCACCAGCATCACGGTCGGCTTGCGGAGCGCGGCGGCGATATGAACGATCGATGTGTCGGGGGTGACGATCATATCGGCATGCGCCAGCATCGCGGCGAACGTCCCAAGATTTGCCACCGGCGGCAGAAACCGTGTGCCCCCCGCCAGCGCGATTCGGCGGAGCCGTTCGGCGTCGGCGGGGGAGGCGGCGAGGATCGGCGCAATTCCGCGTGCGCGCAGCATCGTCACAAGTTCAGCATAGCGTTCTTCTCCCCAGAATTTTTCAGGGCCGGAGCCGGAGATATTGATGATCAGGTTCCCCCCGCGATGTTCACCGGCCAGGCCGGCCATCGCCAGTTTTGCGCTTGCCCGCGCTTCCGGCGGAATCTTCACCGAGAGCGCCGGAATCGATTCCCGTCGCGTATCGATTCCAAATGGCCGCAGCAGCAGCACGGTCTGCTCGACAATATGGAGCGCCGCCGCCGGTTTCTCAACCGCGAAATCATATGCCGATGACGTCGCCCCGGCAAAACCGATGCTATGGCGGCTTGCGACCAGCCCTGTCAGCATCGCGCCGCTCGCGGAATCCTTCGCCAGCAGATTGATCGCCACGTCATATTTCCGTTTCCGAACCGCGCCGATCGTCGCCATCATCCCGGCGGCGGAGCCGGGGAGAATAACATGCTCATCGATAAACGGGAGGATTCCGGCGGCGGCGGCGTTGCGGCGGCCGAGAAGAATATCGATGCGCGCATCGGGAAACCGTTGGCGGAGCAACTCGATTGCCGCCGTGGATATAACCGCGTCGCCGATGCGATCGTGACGGATCAGCAGAATCGTGGGTGCGCGGAGAGTGGCGAGTTCCGATGGATCGCCGGCGCGTGAACGCATCAGCCTGAGCGACCCGAGAAAGAGCCGGCGGAAGCGTCGTTCGATATGTTTGCCGATGTGATCCATTGCGGTACAAATCTAACCGTCAGGCGTACATCTTACTCGTGTCAAGGTGTGCCCGGGACGTTCGATCGTTGCGCTTCTCCGTGCGCGCGTCGGTAGCAACTGCGTCGGGGCAGGTCTCAGACCTGCCCGTACATGCCGGAGATTTTTTTCTGATGCGTTGTGCGCGTGGTAAGCTTTTTTTCTGATCGCCGCGCGGGAAATTTTTCGGCGGCGTGAGGGAGAGGATTTCATCGGCCGCCACGCGATTGTGCTTTCGTATCACTTGCGGGACTTATCGCTCACGTCAGATAATATTTCAGCGGGTTCGGCGCAAGGTGGCATTCCTCGGCGATGCGGATGCTGCCGATTGCCCCGGCGGCGCGCAGCGCGTAGAGACGGGGGACCATCCGGTCGCGAAGTTCAACGGGGGTCATCGGGTTGATAAAGATGCTGGTGCCCCCCTCGAATCCGGCCGTGACGTTGATGCGCCATTTAATCAGCACATGCCACGGCATTTTTTCGATGGCGTCCACGGGGCTGTAGTACCATTCCTCGTTGCAGCTTATCTCCGGGCCCATCGCCATATGGCAGGCGTGGACAAGATCGCTTACCCCCTGAAGTTCCTCCTCGGTGTGCTCGTATGGGCGCGAGTGGATCGATTTGGAAAAGATTTCGATCGTCGGAAAACGGTGGCCGATGCCGACGAACGCGAGCGCGTGATCATTTTCCGCGAAGACAAGATTGAACATCGCCGCGAAGTTTGCGCCGTATTCGTTGAAGACATTCGGATCATCCTTCAGCATCTTCACCTGCCGCGTAATCGAAGCGCCCCATTCATCAAGCCCCACAAGCTGCTTGTGAAGATGATCGAAGCTGGCGCCCGCCGGACGAAGCCAGTTCTGAAACACCGAAACGTAGCG
>JBDSJW010000490.1:0-3015 GCA_039917235.1 Kapaibacterium sp. (SeqCode)
GATCAATCATCCTAATTGAAGATGTTGATGCGGCGTTCATACAGCGTCAACCAGGGGAACAGGCGAATCACATCACGTTCAGCGGCCTCCTGAACGCAATCGACGGCGTTGCGGCGCAGGCCGGGAGGGTGATCATCCTGACGACCAATCACCCGGAGCGGTTGGACCCGGCGTTGGTGCGCCCCGGCCGGATTGATCTGGAGCACGAACTCACCACATGCGATGCTGATATGCTGGAGCGGTTCTTCCGCCGGTTTTTTCCTGACGCCGAGGCGTGGCGCGTGGCACTGTTCGCGGAGATGAATGCAGGCGCTGATCTAGCGCCGAGCGTGGTGCAGCAATTCCTTCTTCAGCACGATGGTGATCGAGATGCTGCGACATGCGGACCAATTTCAACCATCAACTCTATTGGGGATCAGGTTGGACAATTGTTGAGAAAGGGCGAATGAACCCTCGTGCAATCCGTTCCGGCTGCCTGGTGGCACTCATCATGTGGGTGCTGATCGTCGGCGCCGCACTTCTTGTTTTTCGATAACCAAACAGTTTAGTTCAGGAGAACCCAATGGCAAAGAAATCCTCCCCCCCGCCGAATGTTTCCGCGCGAAAACAAAAAGCGCCGGATCGTCTCACGAATCCCCCCGATCGTCTCACAATTCCGGCTGATCGTCTCGCCGGCCGCACGCTCATCACGGTCGATATCGATCTGGTTGAGGCGAAAGACGGCTTCAATCCTCGCGACATTTTCGAGGAGCAAGCCGAGATTGAGCTATCGGAGAATATCAAGGACAACGGGTTGATCCACCCGCCGACAGCGCGGCCGCGATACGATGCTGATGGCAATATCGTCGGCTACGATATCATCACCGGAGAACGCCGCGTGCGCGCGTGCCGGCGTATCGGCTGGACGGAGATCCCGGTGATCGTTCTGGCGGGAATGGAGGACGGTCAGCACGCGGAGCTGGCACTGATCGAGAACCTATTCCGCGAGGATCTCAACTCGATGGAGGTGGCGCGGGGATATCAGAAACTCCACCTTGATCACGGCCGCACAGTGACGCCCGATGGAAGGATCACGGTTGCTCATCGGGACTCTATGGCAGCCCGGAAGTTGCGTGGTGTGCAGCTCGCAATACGGAGATCGGTATGGCGCGGCAGGAGCTGGAGCGGAAGGCGGAAGCAAAGCGCGGAAGCAAGCACCCTGATGTTCAGCTCCCGGCCGACTGGCGAGAGTCGTTCGCGGTGGAAAACGAAGGCGGAACGTGGTACGCCGCCAGCTCGAAATATGGCCTTCGCACAATAGGTGCCGACAGCGTCAACGAAGCATACACGCAGGCTGAGGGCCTTTTGTGGGGGCATCTCTCCGGCATAATCGCCGCGAACTATACCGCGCCGATTGATGCGCCAGCAGCCGACGATTCGGGTTATAAAATCCCTGTCGGCTGGAGAGATGAGACAGCGATCGTCGAGGACGAGGATCTCATCGATGACGAGGACACCGGCATTCGCTATCGGTTCCTGAATGATGAAAAATGCTTGGCTACACCGTGGTGCCGTCACGAAGAATTTGCGCTCCACGCCATCAGCGCCGCAGAGAATGATCATGCCCGACGGCGCTGCCGGAAATGCCAGTACGTGGATGACGGGGATCGCACCTGGGTCACGGATGACATCTGTACCCCCTGTGCTCGCATCCCCGCAAATCAGATCACCCTTACCGAAGCCATTGAGGAGGCAAAATGATGATCGAAGCGGCAGTGATTGATATCCTCCGGGAACACCGCGCGTCCCTGATCGCCCAGGTCGATGCGCTCGACGTGGTGATCGGTATGATGATCAACGATCGCCAGGCGCGGCCATTCTCTCACCTGTTCTCCACCCCGGAAGGGGAACGGACGATCCGAGGTGAATGGACATCCATCACATCGAGCGACAGCGCTACAGCAACAGATCCTGAAGCCCTTACATCCGAGGAGTCAACGGCGAGCGTTGGCTTTGACGAGATATCCGCTGCGATCACTCAGATGACCGCGGAGAGTCCGGCACTATCAGCATATAAGCAATCGCTTCAGATTGACAGGAGGATATGCGTTCGGTGCAGGTATGAGGAGGGCGCCGGAACGCGGTCGTGGCTCGATCGAGAAATATGCCAACCCTGCGCGAATGAGCTTCTCGAATCTGGCGCTCCCTGGCCGACAAGCGGCCACCGACAAGCGGCCACCGACAAGCGCATCCGTCCTAAAGTCCCGCCCTAAAGCTCCTTCCAGGAGAACCTTCGACACGAAGGATCTCCGCGCCGTGGAAACGGTGATCCGCCGGCTCGGGCGGTTCTCGTACTTCGAGCAGATAGAGGCCGAGATGCTCCGCGACGGCAGGGACTCCGACATTCTCGGTTCACTCCTCGCCTCGCTCGTCGCCAACGGACAGCTCGCGAAGGCGCGCTACAACAACTCGAATCGATGCGTTGCCTACGGCCTGCCGGCGTGGATCGTGGTGAGCGAGGGTCACAACGCTTGGGCGTTCGGCCACTTCGATCATGAGCCGATTGGAAAGAAGGTGACTGGCTCGACACTGAAAATGGAATTCTATCCGAAGGAGAACCATGATACCCCCTGATACTCCCCTGCCCAACTGCCGGCACTGTGACCGGTCGCCGGTGGTACAAAAGGGTAGCGGCCGCGATGAGCTGTACGCCATCTACTGCCCGCCACTACCGAACGGTACTATGTGCCGATCGAGCTTCGAGACGTATTCCGGTGCTCTAAAACAAATCCTGTGGCTTCCGCTGGAGGAGGCAAAAGAGCGTTGGATGCAGGAGGATACCCTTCCGACAATCAACCTAAAACCAACATCGAAGAGGAGAGCCTGAGCATGTTGCAATTGATGGAGCGAGCCAAAATCGAGTTGATCGATAAGGAGAAGCAATGATTCTTATTAAAGAGATCAAGCTCGGTTCAAAAGGGCGGGTTGAAATTCTCTATGCAGAGATCAACGATGATGGACTGGAACGTGAGAGAT
>JBDSJW010000491.1:0-7575 GCA_039917235.1 Kapaibacterium sp. (SeqCode)
CACAAATGGATTATGAGCTACATTCAATTTCCACAACGCATCTCTCCCACCATTCTTCTGATCCTATTAATAACCATTCCATTGCTGGTTCCCATCCTCGGATGCGGGAAGAAAGAACCGGCGAGTAATACCTCTACTCCCTCGGCCATGGAGCGTATGGCAACCGGTGAGGGGATTCATCCTGAAACATCATCGAGGCTGATAACCAAAGCTGACCTGAAAAGCATGACTCCCTTCCAGTTGAAAATCATGAAGAATGAGATTTTTGCTCGTCATGGATTTGTGTTCAAGAGCCCTGAAATGGTGGAGTATTTCTCGAAGCAACCGTGGTATAAGCCCGACTCAAATTATTCCGAATCAAGTTTGTCGAAGACAGAGCGTGAAAATGTTGCCCTTATCAGCAGCTTGGAAGGAAGTGTCATGGAAGACGGATCCTCGAAGAATGCAGGAACATCTGAAGATAGGAAGGCAGTGTTGAAGACATGGGGAACGCGCTATGCCCAATCGCTTGGGATGGAAGTTGCTCAGTATGAGTATGATCTCTGTGATTTCGATAGCGATGGCGACAACGACGCCGTTTGCAACTACACGATAAGCGGGGGAGGGAGTGGGGTATCGGGGTATCTCGCCGTCTTCGAAAATCAGGGAGAGGTCTTGACATACTTAGCCGGAACAGAAGCCGGCAATACAGGCGATTGGCTGATCTCGAAATTCAGTAAAGCGGACAATCGACGGTTATTCTTTCAGACGACTGTCTGGGTTAACGATGATGCTATGTGTTGTCCCAGTGGAAAAGGAGCTGTTGCTTACGCGATTCGTGGGAGCAAACTTGAACAGGTCCGGTAGCAACTTCTGAAGCGAACGCGATGATGTGTACTGGGCTTCTATAGCTGGCTTCATTGCCTTTCGCAAAGCCAGTTCACGGCCACAAGAGGTCTTTGTGGAACGATGGAATTTTGTTGTGTTCCTGTAAAGTTTCTGGCTTGAAATCGTTCTTATTCCACATCCTGTTCGGCCTTATTCTTTTATGAAAAGGGGGTAGGGCCTTTCTTCAGCATGATGAACTATAATCCGATTTCACAGACAACCAGAACGCACAGCCCAACAGATGATCGTCACCCACACTCTTTCTGAATCAGGTGCCCCCCTGTACCACATCGAATATGCCGATGGTACGACCGATGACGGGGTACTTCAACTACCGGATATCTTCGCCTCCGCTGGCACGCGAGAGTATGATCCTGTCTCCTACTCCGCGTTCAATGTATCCCCAGAGTTTCAGGCTCTGCAACGAGAGCTTGGATTCGTTATGCAGAACCTGAAATCGTTCGACACTCTCATCGATTCCTCGGCGTTCCAATCGCTGGAGCTGCCCCTGATCGCCCGACGCGATTTCGCGCGGTCGGTCCTGAAACGCATTGGTCCGGCCATGAAGCAGTACAATCCGGCGAACTACGTCGGCGGCCGCGATACTGTCAAAGCATGGATTGAAGACTATTGTTCGACGGCCCTTTCAGAGTATTGGGATGCGTTTCATGCGTGCGATCTTCCCCAGTACGATTTCGACGGTGTTCGCGAGCAGATTGAGGTATTAGAAAATATCGATGATCGCTATGACTTCGTGACCGATGTTCTTCACGAGATGGCCGAGCCGGTCGGCTGCATGTTCGTGGATACGAATGCGGCGCGCCACAATCGATTCTCTACGAGCGTCTGGAAGATCGTCTTTCAGTATCGTCATGCGATCTCGCACGAGGAGTACGTGCTGCTTCTGACGATCTACAAGGACCTGCGGCTGAAGCATACCCAGAGCATTCGCCAGGAGGTGCAATCTGTTGATGAACGAGATGCGAGGGGAGCAGCCAATGATCGTATCGGAATTGATCCGATCGAGTGGATGGCACAGCAAGTCGATCTGGTCTTCGTTACCGATGCGCTGAAGGACGCTGGCTACTGCCGAGCGACCGATCCCGTGCTCGTCGAACATTTCGAGTATGGGAGCGCCGCGAAGGATAAAGCCAAGACGTTCCGCGATACCCGGAAGAAGTTGCGCGAGGGAGCATCTCATCCTGACAGGATGCGGCTTGAGAAATTGATCCAACTCCTTCAGGCCGGACTACGATAAGGTCTCAGCGTGATCGTGAAACAAAGAGAGGCGTGTTTCAGCACGCCTCTCTTTGTTTCACGGACGTTGGTTCCGAGTTTCAAGAAGTTTTTCCGATTCCAGTCGGCCCCTACCACACCCCTACCACGACAATTGCATCCTGAGCCCACATTGTGCGTCGGTAGCCGCGCATTTGTCTCACAAACTTTGGATGCACATTCATGGACACTGTTGGCTTTCTCTCCCTCTCCCTGGCTGAGCTTCGTGATCTGATCTTTTGCACCGTCGGCGATGCGCTCGATGCCCGCCAGAAGATCACACCACCACGTCCGGCTGATGTTGCCGGCGAGGAACTCCTCACCCGCAAGGAGACCGCCGAGCTGCTGCACGTCTCGGTGCTCACCCTCCGCAATTGGGAACGGCGGAACATCCTCCGTCCCCGGCGCATCTCACGGCGCGTGCTCTATGTGAAGAGCGATGTCGTCACCGCGCTCACTACCCTCGGAGCAAAGCGATGATCACGCAAACCTCTTCTATCCTCGCAATGCTGCTCGATCGTCTCGACGGCGTTCATCGGCAGGGAGCGGGTTACGCCGCTCTCTGTCCCGCACACGATGATCAGATTCCCTCCCTCTCGATTTCGATCGGGAGGGAGGGGACACTGCTGATTCATTGCCATGCCGGATGTTCTCCCGATGCGGTCCTTGCCGCCTGTGATCTATCACTCGCCGATTTGTTCGATGAGGAACACCGGCACGACACGCTCCACGACCGGCATGAAGCACGATCCCGGCAATTGTCGCCGGATCGTGCCCCCATCCATCGACCATATTCTCAAACGACACGGAGGAAGCGATCGATTGCCGCCGCATCATCCTGGCTCCGCGTGGCAAGCTATCCGTATCTCGATGAGAGCGGCGGGTTCCTCTATGGCGTCGATCGTTTGGAACGTTCCGTTGTCTACACCGATCACCCGACGCGGTCGGATTATCAGAAGCGCTTTGTGCAGTGGCACCGCGATGCCGACGGCAACCGCGTCAATTCGGTGAAGGGCTGCCGCATGGTGCTCTACATGCTCCCCGACGTGGTCAGCGCCGTGCGGATCGGCACGCCGATCTTCATCGTTGAAGGGGAGAAGGATGCTGACAGCGCCAACCTTCACTTCCGCCATGAGATCGGCGAGTACGTGGCGACCACCGCTCCCGGCGGTGTCGGGAAGTGGCGGCAGGAGTACACCGACGTGCTTCGCGGGGCCACGGTCTTCCTCTGCGGCGACGCGGATGAGCCGGGTCAGGAGCATGTGGAGGAGCTTGGCCTCCACTTTCAGCACCACGTCCACGAGCTTCGCATCATCGATATTCACGCACTACTGGCCGGAGGATTTCGTGGGAACCAATGACATCACAGGCTTCTTTGAACGCGGCGGCACGATCGAAGAGTTCATGTGCTCAATTCATCAGAGCCGATCGATCGATGATCATGAACCGCTCGACGCGGAGAGCAATCAACCGCCTCTCATCCCGGACGTGGTCTTCAATACGCTTCCGCCGCTGCTTCGGCAGTGCGTATCGTTCTTCCGGTCGGATCATGAGCGCGATGTCTTTCTGACAGCGGCACTCCCCATTCTGGCGGCAGCGCTACCGAATGTGCTGGCGATCAATGTCGATGGATGGAAGCCGATCAGCCTCTACATGGTGATCGCCGCCAATGCCGGAGCCGGAAAAGGTGCGCTCCGACACGCACGGGTGTTGGGGGAGAAGATCAATGAGCGCCTGGTGGAGACATCTCGTCAGGAGCGACGGCAATGGAAACTGGAGCAACAGATGCAGAAGAACGGCGAGGAGGAACCGGCCAAGCGCATGTTCTTTCTGCCGGCCAACTCATCGGCGCGGGCGCTCATCGACAGCCTGAGCGCTAACCGTGGCCGTGGCGTGATCGTGGAATCCGAGATCGTGACGATTGCGGGAGCGCTGGCGCAGGATTGGGGCAACTTTCTCGATATCCTCCTGAAGTCCTTCCATGCCGAACCGCTGTCAATCGATCGCAAGGGAGAGGATAGCATCCTGATACCGCATCCGGCGATGTCGATGGCAATCTCAGGAACACCAACCTCGCTGCGGCAATGGATACCGAACACGGAGAATGGTCTGTTCTCGCGCATGGCGTTCTACTCATTCACCGATCACCCGGAGTGGCGGACGCAGGAGCCGCGTGAGGATCAGACGGCGCTTGATGCGCATATGAGCCATGCAGCCGATCAGCTCAACGAGCTTGCGATGATGTTGGAGGGTAGGACCGATCCCCTCTGCGTCTATTGGGAGAAGGAGCACTGGCGGTGGCATACCCAGACCTTCAGCGCTGAATTCGCGCGCACGCTCTCAGCACATGACGATGGCGGGCTGGCCGCGACGGTCAAGCGGGCCGGGGTGATCGCCTTTCGTATCGCGTGCATCCTGAGTGTCGTGCGAGCTTTTGAGAAGGGAGCGAATCTCCAGACGATGCGGAGCGTCGCGGTTACTGACGATGATGCGCGGAGCGGCATTCTGATCGCGCAGGTCTATCTCCGCCACGCCATCGCGATTGCTGAGGATATGCCGAAACCCCGTCGAGCAAGTGGAGGTGGCGGAACGCGGGGGGCGTTTCTGGCGGCACTGCCATCGGGGGAGTTTCGGCGGCGGGACTATCTGCGGGTAGCTGAGGAGATCGGCATCTCGGATCGGACGGCACGGAAGTACCTTCAGGTTGCGATCAAGGCCGGGCTGCTCACTGAACCGAGCTATGCGGTCTATCGGAAAGTGGAGGTTGGCATAGTGGAAGGGCGTGCCAACTATGCCAACTGTACCAACCGTGCCAACCTGGGGGATAGTGAATCCCGACCACGGATCGAGCAATCGACAAGCTCCATCGTGAGCCCGGTAGATGGCTGGCCGTAAGGAGAAAGGCCGTCCCAGACATGCTCACTGGACAGCGTATGCCAACCGTGCCAACTGCGATTATCGATTCCAGCGAGAATTCGCGGAAGCGGATCGAGCTTGGCACGGTTGGCATAGTTGGCACGGTTGGCACAGGGGCCAACGAGCAGATTTCTTCGCCAGATTCATTGCCGGTGCGGCCACAAACATCCCGATGCAGCCACAAACACCACCAATGCAGTCATACATGACACAAATGGAGCGAAAAACGCATGAAAAACAAGTGAATTTTGATGGTTTACGCGAGAATGAGAAAATCATCGCTCTAAAACGCAGTCGTTTTGCACTCCTTTTAGTGGTCATTATTCCCTCATACGCGCTCCTTGCGCACTCCTTTTAGTGGACATTATTCCCTCTCAAATTCCTGACAGGCGCACAACGCGACATGGAAGTATGGTGAAGGGGATCGGCAGCGCATTGGATTCGGGAGTGGCGGAGAGCATTGTAGGCGGGCCACATTCTTCGCAGAACAATCACAGGCTGGTACTGCCAGCAGAGGACCATCCGGTGGTCGGCGAAGCGTGGGGATGCAGCGAATTCTGCGTTATGGGGTGCGGGGCACCCCGGAGGATGTGAAGCGATGAGGACGGCCTCGGGAGTGGGCAACGGAGAATGCAATAGCCATGTGAGGGCCTTTGCCGATCAGGAGCATTGCCGGCAGGTTCTGCGGGTTTTACCTATCGGCTATAAGCATAGGGGGAGGGGGATAAGAGAGGGGATTTCAGGGACAATCTTCAGCACTGACCACCCTCGTGATGCACATCGAAGGGCTATCCCATGCAGCTGCCTTACTGTTTGATGATCGATCGGGTGGCGATTACTGTGCCGTCCGCATCGAACAGACGCATGATATACACGCCGGCCGGAGAGCTGGCACAATCCCATCCGATGCTGGTACGCCAGGACTCCACGCTCCCTGTGGTAACCGTCCTTCCCATGATATCGCTGATGGAGAATCGCTCAGGCCGTCGCCGAAGAGGGCCATCCCAGGCAACATGGAGGATATCAGTGGCGGGCACGGGCCATGTCGTCACCACATCGTGGCCTTCGGCGATGTCTATCCGATCGACGCCAAGACCGATCGATTCGATCGGGATGTAGGAGCCGCCGCCGAACAGTACCAGGGTCGGATGGAAGATGGTGGCTCCCTTCCGATCGCCAAGCGCGAAGAAATCGGTCCAGCTGTCGCCGTTCGCATCACCGAGTGGGATGATCTCCGTGATCGTACGATAGCCGTTGTAGAATGCCTGTGGAGAGAGGCTTGGTCCGTGTGGGCCTCCAGAGAAGCCGAAGATGTTGTCATGCGCCACGATGCCGAGCATCTCATACCGTCGGGTGCTGTCGTTGCAGGGGCCAAGCGATCGGAACTGCGTCATGCCGGGGATCACGAACAGCGCATCGACATCGGGTTCGGCAAAGCTTCGCGTGCGGGTGCTTTTCCCCTGTCCCGATCGGTAGAGCGCAACGCCGGCTCGTGAACCGACCACAATATCCTTTGCCCCATCTCCATCGCAGTCAAGGATATCCATCTTCCTTCCCGGCAGGGGAGAGCCCGGCAGATCCACCCGCCTTCCCGGCTCTCCCCAAGACCAGGGAGCACCCGAGCCACCCCACCAGATCTTGAGGGTTGCGCTATCAGCTGTCAGGATATCCAGATGGTGATCGCCGTCGAGATCACCGAGGGCGACGGCCTGCCCGCCATCGTGAATGATGAGCGATGGCGTCGTGGCCTGGAAGTCCGGGCCGCCTCGATAGATCCAGATCTCCGGGCCAACGGAAACGTTATCGCGCACCACGTTTGATGCGACGACGATCAGCTCGTCGTCGCCATCCTCGTCAAGATCGCCGGTCACGATATCGGCGACATCGATGCTTGTCGCGGGGCCAGCCCCATTGGCAGGATCAAGGATCAGATCGGGACAGTGATAGGGGGAGTAGGGATCGACATAAGGGAAGGAACGATAGATATTGAGCTGGTAGTGATAGGCAGACCCGACAGGGATATAATCGCCGAAGGCCCCGGCACGGTGGCCGGTTCCCCAGAAATCACCTGACACGGGATGACTGGGAGCGACCCATCCGCTCTGATACCCTGGGAAACGGCATCCGATCGGAAAGACGGCTTCATAGGGGTGTGCGGCACCGCTGAGGTGAATCTCCCAGAGTCCATCAGGATAGAGGAAGACGGCGAAATCGTCAATGCCATCCCCATCGATATCGCCGAGCGTTCCCGGCGAGTCAAGCGATAGATGTTGGGCGGGGACCGCCTGGTAATCGGTGACGCCGTCTTCGTGCCACGGCCCGTGAAACTCCACTCCCTGCGCAAAGCCCAGGGTTGTCGAGAGTATTGCGGCCGCCACAGCAATCATGAGGTGGGATATCTGCCGCTTTACGTTCGTCATGACTGTTCCTTTTCATCTATGGTGGCGATTGGATCAATGCTTTCACGGCGTGCGTTCTTTCATAATAGAACTCATCAAGGGGCTGATCTTCTCACTC
>JBDSJW010000492.1:0-3198 GCA_039917235.1 Kapaibacterium sp. (SeqCode)
GGGGCGCCGGCGGCCCTGAGGAGGGAGTCGTAGATGGGGAAGTATTGTCCCGAGCGCTTCAGGTTGAGCATAATCTGCCCGTCCGACTGAAGGTTCAGGAGAAACTCCCGCTCCATCCGCCTGCGAACCTCGGGATTATCAAGCGGAACTTCCTCGCCGCAGAAGTCGAGCTTCGCGGGGAGTTTGAGCCCGGAGATATTCGGACGGTAAACGCCGGATGGGGGAATGTCGGGGGGCGGGACGGTGGGCGCGATCGTCGCGAGCAGCGCCATGCCGCCGACAAGTCCTATCGCCATCGTGACGCGGGGAGAATCGAGGGAGAACCGAGGGATCTTCATAGTTCCAGAATTTGCTTGTCCGAAGATACGCGAAATTGGGATGCGGGATCATACCTTCACGGAACCGGAGAGGGATAACAGGCTGTTGAATTACTTCCGATACTTCAGACTGTTCAAGGACGATCAGCCGCACGGCGGCCGAATCTGAGCGAATGAGGCGTCCTCCCGGATGCCGCAGTGAGCGAACGGTGAAGGCCAACGCAGCGGATGGCCTCCTTCAACAGTCTGATATGACGCCACGCGCGTTCCGATATCGAGGCGGGCCCGGCGGAACAGCGGCAATATCCGTTCCACGGGAGGGATCGGAGGAGCATTAATCAACGAGCATTCAATTGTCACGATTCGATGTTGACGATATCATCGTCGGTGGCGGGGTCGGCGGGCTGACGGTGGCAGCGTTGCTGGCGCGGCGGGGGAGGCGCGTGCTGCTGCTGGAGGCGCATACATCAAGCGGCGGCTGCGCCGGCTATTTTGATCGATTCGATCGTGGCGAGGATGGCGCTCGCCGGCGATATCGTTTCGATGTGGGGGCCACCACTGTCTCCGGCGTCGCCAGGGGGCAGTCACTCAGGGCGCTCTTCAGCGAGCTGGGGGATGAGCCGGTGATGCGGAGGATCGAGCCGGGGATGGTCTGCATGCTGGAGGATGGAACGCTGGTGACCCGTTACAGCGACCGCGAACGGTGGATTGCGGAGTGCGAGCGGGTTTTCGGGGGACGGGGGCAGCGGCAGTTCTGGGAGGAGATCTTCAGCGTCAACGATCGCGCCTGGGGCCTCTCGGAGATGAACAAAACATTCCCCCCGAAATCGCTCGGCGATCTTCTGCGGATGGCCCGTCCCGCCAACATCGCCAATCTGCCGCTTCTCCGTTATATCAGCACCCCCGTGCTTGCCGTGATGCGCCGGTACGGCCTTGCCGATGACGAGCGTTTCCGTCGCTTTATCGATGAGCAGTTGATGATCACCGCGCAGAATATATCAGCCCACACCCCGTTTCTGATCGGCGCGATGGGGCTGGCCTATCCCACCGAAACCTGGTACGCCGACGGCGGGATGTACGCCCTGGCGGAACTCCTGGAACGTGCCATTACCGGAAGCGGAGGGGAGATCCGCTTCAAGCGTCTTGTCACGGCGCTGCGGCCGGAGGGGGATGGCTGGCGGGCCGAAACGGCGCGAGGGGAGAGCTTCACCGCCGAACGCATTATCTCCAATGCCACCATGGATGATATGATGGGGTTGATGGAGAGCGATACACCCGGCAATGATGGCTATTTCCGGCGGCAGGTGGAGCGCGGCGGCCCCGGCTGGGGGGCGTTTACCCTCTATTGCGCCGTCCGCGACACGTTCCAGGACCACGGAACGCTCTATCATCAGATCCACACCAGCCCGATTCCCGAGGCCGAATCCGGCTCGGTCTTCGTCTCCCTCTCGCACCGCGATGACCATCTCCGCGCCCCGGCCGGCTGGCGCACAATGACCGTCAGCACCCATATCGCCGACCCGAAGAGATGGCTGCCGAAGCCCGGCGATGCCGCCGCCAGGCTGGATTATGGAGAGCGGAAGGAGCTGCTGGCCGGGATCATCCTTGATGCGATCGGTGGCGCCCTTCCCGGGTTCGCGGAGGCGGAGAAGAAGTTCCTGCTGACCGGAACGCCCCGCACATTCCAGTTCTACACGCACCGGAAGTTCGGCATGGTGGGGGGGATTCCGCACGCTGTGGAGCGGAATATCCTTGGCGCCCCGAAATTCCGGACACCGTTCAGGGGGCTTTATATGGTTGGCGATACCGTCTATCCGGGGCAGGGGATTCCGGCGGTGGTTCTTGGGGCGATGAACCTGGTGGCGGAGATTGGATAGCCATCGCGGCTTCGTTTTGAATATCTTTACCGGCCCTGGCGCGCGCCCGTCACTCCGGCGCCGTCCGGCCTGTCTATGGCGTATGTATCCCCTCAGACTGTTGAAGGACGTCAGTTGCCGCGTTGGCCTTCTGAGGTGTCCAGAAGGACGCCTCATTCGCTTAGGTTCGGCCGCCTTGCATCTTGATCGTCCTTGAACAGTCTGAGTGCCGGAAGTAATTCAACAGTCTGCCATGCAATCACGGATGAATCGCGCAATGAACAATCTGCTGCTCTCGTTCGCACTTCTCGTTGTGATCTCCCCGCTTCTGCCGGCGCAGAGCCTCTCCACGGCCTGGTTTGGATCTGTCGGCGGCGGGCTTGCCACGCTCGACAACGGCGCGTTCTCCGATCGCCTGAAGTCATATACGCCATCGCATGCCGGCGGGGAGCAATTCCTTTATCAGACCGATGACTTCTCCACCGCCGGCTACACAATCGACGCCGGGGCGGCGATGCTTCTGGGGGAGAGCTTTGTGGTGGGGGCAAGCGGCCAGCGGCTCAGCTACGCGCCGATGGAGACGATCACCCCTCCGGGCGCTCCGCGCGATGAGTATCTGCTGAGCGGTGGCGGCGGCGGGATCGATCTTGGCTATGCGGTGATCAATCGGACTTCCCAGGGGGGATCATCAACGCTCGTCTATCCCTTTCTTCAGGGGGGCTACTACGGATATTCGCTTCAATATTCCAATCATCAGGCCGAGCCGATTCCCTTCTTCGAGGGGAAAGCGGTTCCGGCCGGAACATCGGCAACGTACACGGGGGCCGCGCCGCGGCTTGGGATAGGGGTTGGGCTGGTGCATCTGATAGGAGTGGATGGCGCCGGAAGCACCGGCGGGCTGGCAATCACGGCAAGGGTGATGTGGGGCTCCATGCTCTCCCGTCCGGACTGGAATGAGCCGGATGGCACAAAGGTCAACAACGGCGGCCTGACTCCCGCCTATAATGGCGTCACGTTTTCGGTAT
>JBDSJW010000493.1:0-16050 GCA_039917235.1 Kapaibacterium sp. (SeqCode)
TGGCCGCCAACACCGGCGATGCCTGCCGCGATTCGGTGGAGAATCTGAAACGGGAGAGGGGGGATTCCGCGGCGGAGCCATGGAACTTCGATTACTATACGGCCGGGGATCTCACCGCGCAGATCGATCCATATCACAGGTTTGAGTCGGCACTGGCGCGCTGGGGGGAATCATTCGCTGCAATGGGCATCCGCTACAACAACGCCACGCTTACGCTGGATCTGGTGGACCGTCCCGGCAAGTATGAGAACGGCTTTATGCATGGGCCGGTGCCCGGCTATGTGGAGGGGGGAGTCTACCATCCGGCGCGGATCAACTTCACGGCGAACGCGGTTCCGGGGAAGATCGGAAGCGGCAACCGGGCCATCACAACGCTTCTGCATGAGGGAGGGCACGCGGCCCACTTCAGCAATATCACAATGCCGGCCCCATGCTTCGCGCAGGAGTTCGCGCCGACCTCCGTTGCCTTCGCCGAAACGCAGTCGATGTTCCTGGACAGCCTGATGAGCGATCCCGACTGGCTGACCCGCTATGCGCGGAACGAGGCCGGGGAGCCGATGCCGCTTGATCTGATCCGGAAGCTTCTGGAGAAGAACAGCCGCTACCGCGCGTACGGCCTCAGGAAAATGCTCGGCGTCTCCTACGCGGAGAAGGCGATTTATGAGATGCCGGAGGATCAGCTTACCCCCGAGAATATTCTGAACGCGCTCCGCCGGGTGGAGCGCGACATGCTCTTTCAAGATGGGAGCGGCCGCCCGATTCTCAGCATTCCTCACCTCCTTTCGGGGGAGTCATCGGCCTACTATCACGGCTACACGCTGGCGCAGATGGCGGTGTTTCAGACGCGCGATTACTTCCTGAAGCGCGACGGGCATATCATGGACAACCCGAATATCGGGCGCGATCTGGCCGCGAAATACTGGGCGCCGGGGAACTCCAGAACATTCCTGGAGATGGTCCATGACCTGACCGGGGAGCCCTTCTCGGCGCGCGCCACGGTGGAGCTTGTGAACAGATCGCTTGATGAGATGTTCGAGGAGGCCGAACGCTCGGTCGCCGCGGAACGGGATATTCCACGACGGAACGGGCCGATCGATCTGAACGCGACGATCACCGTGATCAACGGTGATGAGGTGATAGCATCGACCGGCGCGGGGGAGAGTTTTGAGGAGGTCGAATCGAAATTCGCCGGCTGGATCGGCGCTGAAGAGGAGCGCGCAACCTAGGCCGGCGAGCATAACGCCATGCACGGGTGGATCGTCTTTCGGTGACGGAGGGCGGTCCACGCCATGACCGCGGCATGGAGGAAAGCCTATGGTACAATGGGATTCGCAATGAAGAAGGAAATCAAAAGAGTGGTCACGACCGATTCTCCCGGAGGGAGATGGTCGCAGCCGGAACCACCACAATCCGTCACGACCAGCCGTTCCGGGAAGCCGTGGACAAAGGATGAGGATAGGGTACTCCGGCTTAACTACACCAGGCACGGTTCGCGGTATACCGCCGCTCTGCTCAAGCGGACCATCACCAGCGTTCAATCGCGCGTGCTGAAGCTGGGCATCCCCGGCAACGGGCTCCAGCCCTGGACGGAGATGGAGCTGCGGTATCTGCGGAAGGCCTACGGTAAACAATCGGCATCGCAGATCGCCCGGACGCTGCAACGCACCGAGCAGAGTGTGCGAGGGCAGATCCACCGGCTGAAGCTTGGGAGCTACGATCCGGAGCGATGGACTAGCCGGGAGATCAAATACTTCAGGACATACTACGGCAAGAAGAGCAAGGCGGAGATAGCGAAGGAACTGGACAGAACCGAAAACGCCGTGGAGATCAAGGCAGGCAGGCTGGGGCTGAGCAAACCGAATTCGCGACTCACCCCCGACGATGTAAAGTATATCGTAAGTAGCCTCGGGTCCATCCCCTACACACGCATCGCCTCCACACTCGGAACAACGGTCTATACCGTCACCAAGATCGCCGCGCAGAACGGCTACCGCGACAGGCCAACATCCCGGGCCTGGACATCGGAGGATGATCTGAATCTGCGGAAGATCTATGGCACGATGACCCGGAAGGAGGTGGCCGCACAACTGGACCGGACCTGGACCGCCATCGCCGCGCGCGCAAGCGAGCTGGGGCTTACACGATCCTACACTCCCCCTCCCACCAAGCGACCCTGGACCACCGACGACGATCAGGAACTGCGCGGCCTCTACAGCGGAATGACGCGCGCGGAGATTGCCGTTAAAATCGATCGGACGCCGGTGGCGGTGGCGGAACGGGCCAGACGGCTGGGGCTTACGAAGCGGAGATAAGAGCGTCAAAGATGGTGTGCGATAATACGCCGATAACCCCGTCGGGGGACGTTTCAAACATCCCCAGCCAAAGATTCGTTAACGGCGTTCACGGATGCTGCCGCAGCTTGTTCATGTCGATCGTCACCCGCACATGCACCGTATCCCTGGGAACGGCATTGTGATGCGGGGCGATGGGGGCCGTGGAATCGGCGCGCGGGGCGGCCGGCGTTTGCGCGGGAGCTTCGTTGTGAACCGCCTGGGGCTTATCGGCCCTGCCGGCCTCCGGTTTCGCAACCGCCGGGGTTGATAATCTCTTTGTGGAAGCCATCTCTCTGACCAGCTCCGCTGCCTGTTCCCGCTGGGGTGCCGGTTCCTGCTGTTGCCCCTGTTCCGGCCCAGGTGCTGGCAATGGCAGCGAAGATGGCCGTGGTCGCGATGCCTGTTGTACCATCGGGCGATCTTCGGGAGCCTTATGCGCGCCGTCGCGCGATACGAAGATCCCTCCCACCACGATACCGATGCCGGCCACGGCGATGATAATCCCCTTGGCAACTCCTCCGGCAAGGAGCGATATCCCGTTTCCTCCTCCGGTTGCCCCGGCTCCGGCAACGCTCTCCACCGGTGGGAGCGATCCAAGCATCGTCAGGACATTGAAGCGCGATTCCACCGATACCCTCGGGAGCGCGTCACGGTCCATGGAGAGCGTGCTTCGAATCTTCCGCTCGGCCTCCAGAATCGTCAGCAGTTCAGGATCGGTACCGAGCCGGCGCAGAAACTCGATTTCCTCCCCGTGCCCCATTCTGCGGCTTAGATACCGCTCCACCATCATATCACGATCCATCTGTTTCATAGCAGGCCGTTGGATTACTTCTCAGGGAGTTGGGGACGTTTGAAACGTCCCCCGACCGCGCCATTCAATCGCGAAATCACTTCATCCTTTTGTCACCATCCGGCGCAGCTGAGTGCGCGCGCGGGATGCTCGTTTCCATATCGCCTCCGGGGATTTTCCCAGCATCACCGCGATCTCCTCCATCCTGTAGCCGCAGTAGATGTTCAGGATCAGCACCTCGCGATGCTCGAACGAAAGAAGCTCCAGCGATGTGAGAATCCTTTCCTCCAGTTCCGATCGCCCCCCCTCCCGTTCCGCCGGATGCAGTCCCTCCGGGAGCGATGTCAGGGGGACATGATGGCGGCGGGCTTTCAGATGGTTGATGGAGAGATTGCGGGCGATCTTCAGAAAGAAGCCGACCGGGTTGAGGATTTTCTGCGGGCTTGCGCGGAGGCGGAGCACACGCTCCCATAGCTCCTGTGTCAGATCCTCCGCCTGCTCCCGCTCCCCCACCATCTTCAGGCAGTAGATAAACAGCCGCTGATGATGCCGGTCGAATAGTTCCACGAACGCGGCATCCTCCCCGTTCTGGAATCGTTCCAGAAGGAGCATGTCGCCGCCGGCCGGGGAGTGTGCGTGCTCCGTGTTCTCCGAAGTGGGATCGATTGGCCGCAGGGCTGTCAGGGAGTACTGGCTCATGAATGCGCGCTGTTCCGTTTGTCTGAACGATAAGACAGTATAGGCTATCGGAACCTGACCATAATCATTATTTTTTTCAGGGTCAGGTTCACCGGAAGTGATTTGTCTTTGCCGGAAACGATCGCCTTCGTCACACTTCCACGGCGCGATCGGGATGAACGAACCACGATCCATCTACGATCGAACGATTATGCGCTATCATCTTCCGATCTCTCTCCTCTCCTGGACTCTCCTTTCCTTCGCCGTGGCGACAATCGCGCTGGGGCAGGAGAGCCGCCGCCCCGTCTCCATCACGATCGGCGGGGGATATGAAACGGGGAGCCCGAAGATGAACTTCGATACGGTTGCCATGTACTCCATTTACGCGAAAGGCTCCTCCACGGGAAGATCGTGGTATGGAGGGATTCAACTTCCAGGGCTCTTCGGCGATCGGGTCGGCCTCAGGACGGGGGTGCGCTGGAGTCGTTACGATGCGCTCTTTATGAGCGATGAGCTGCCGGACGTACAGGTTCTGCTGCCTGACTTCCCGGTGCCGGTTAACGTGACCGTTCGGGGTCAGCTCGATTTCTCCGTGGAGTCGATCGAGGTGGAGCTTCTGGGGCATTCAGACCTCTTCGGCATCGAGGCGGATCTTGGCGCGGTGATCGGTCGCCAGCGGATCTCTAATGTCCTGGTGACGCAGAGGCTGGATCAGCCTCTCAACGCCCGTTTCATGAACAACGGTGGCCTGGAAGAACTCGATAATGGGCGTACTCTGGTCCAGGATCGCGGCGGCCAGCTCAGCCAGCAGCCGGTAGCACTGGGCGTGCTGGCGGGCATCTCCTACCCGATCTATCTCTGGGGGGGAATCGCGATCGTTCCGGGCATCCACCTCCGCTGGGAACTCCTCTCTCCGGCCCGTAATACCCGCTACGCCGATGCGATCTTCGGAGCCGGGCTGTCGTTGCGGTATTCCTTTCCGATCCCTGAAGTTCACGACACTTCAGCCCCCGTGGAGAAATCGCCCCCCTCCCTTCTCACCGCCTCGATCGATCTTTACAGTGTCGGCGATGATGGCGGGCGGATGCCGTATGCGCTCTTCCGTTCCGGCGCGGTCCATCATCATGATGAGCTTCGCACGGCGCCGGAGATATTTTTCGATCGCGATTCTACTGCTATCCCGGCGCGGTATCAGCATCCGGCTGATTTGCTTTCGCGGCTCGATCCCGCCATCATCAGCGCCGCGCTCCCGGATCTGATCGGCTCCTGGCTCCGCGCCGATTCGGCCGGGACGATACGGCTTCTCCCCCTCTCCGCAAAGGGAGAGCCGGCCGGCCTTGGAAGGAAGCGCGCCGAGGCGATTCGCGATTATCTGGTGGGGCGATGGGGATGGAACGAAAAGCGTATCGCCATCGCCGCCGATCGGCGGCTTCCCGATGGAGATCCGGCGGTGATCGTGGAGCTTCCGGCCGGAACTACTCTCGCTGCCGACCGGGATGAAACGTCCGGCGGGATCACGCCGATCCGCGTCGCGCCATCGTTCACGGCGGAGGCGGGGGCGCGACGGTGGGATCTGACATTTACGCAGAACGACCGCCTGCTCGCCCATTCGACAAGCGATGACGCGGCCGATAGCTCGGTGGATCTTGACATGCTCCTCCGTGATGTGGGGATGGCCGGAAATCCCGCGCCGCTGATTGTGAAATTGACAGTGCAGGACTCCGCGGGATCGCGCGTGTCGGCGCGGAAGGAGCTTCCATTTCTCCCCGACACGTTGGCGGGGAGGATAACTTCCCTCCTGTTCCTTCCGGTTGCCGGCAGTCCTGATCCGGTCGGTGACTGGAGAACATCGCTGGATGCGATCGCCGTCGGGCATCGGGGGGGTGTGATATCGGTGGCGGGGCTTGGGGCGGGGGGGACTGCCAACGCGCGGCGCGTGGCGGATCTGCTGCGCGGGAAGGGGATGACCGTTCGGGAGGCGACGGAAATGGCGGCGGAGCGGCGGATGGATGGGGGGATTTCGATCACGATCGAGGATGCTGGACGTCCCGGCAGATGATCGGATATCATGGATAACATCGAATCATATTTCCGGAGAGAATGATGAAACACTATCTGTACGTGATGATAGCGGCATCGATCGCCGCCGTGCTGATGATCTCCGGCTGCGTCGGCGATCCGGTTGCCCGGTGCGTTTGTCCCGGTGACACGGTTATGGCGGCGGATATCACTGGAAGCGGGGTTATCAGCATGATGTATAGCGGCGCGCGGATGGGCGAGTTTGCCGTGGATGGTGCCGCCGTGCCCGTGGGGGCGTTTCCGGGAGGAGAGCTTCGCGGGGCTGGCTTCGCGGCGAAATCGACGACACGCAAGGTGACCGTGACCGATTCTTCCCTCCCTCTTGGGATGCTTGGGATACATCAGGTGCTGGCCGAGGGCTCGGTGCAGTACCCGGACGGAACGCATGATCATCTCAGCCTGTATCTCTTCAGGATCGACAGCCTGGACGGCAGGGATGTGCGGATGATCGCGGGAGGGGAGGAATATGATGCTGGTGGATATACGCCCGGCGAAGCCAATCCCAGGCCGGGGCGTTACGCGATTGCGAAATTCAGGCTCGGCGTGTCGTCCGCCGATTATGCGCTGGCGGACGAGAGGAACAACAGGCTCTACTCCAGCCTGCATCCCGATGCGGTACTGGCGGTGCATATCACATCGCGCGGGAAGAGGTCGGTAGGAGAATATCTGAACGGGACGATGACCGGCCGGCTTATCAACGCAGGGGGTGATACGATTCGGATCGACGGAGCGACCTTCACATTGTGGCCCGTGGTGGTAAACGAGTAGCGTTTGACGGATCGGGCCATCATGAAATATCGATCACCTCAGTTGACGATATACCAGAGGCCGTTCACCAGCTCGAAGCTGATCTCCCCGTGCACCTTCACATTCTCCTTCAGTTTGTAGGTGGCCCTGATTCCCTTCCTGCTGTACTTTGGCTTCGTGTTCCGTATCTCCGTCAGGACATTGAGGAGAATTGCGGCCTTCTCCTCCTTGAACGATTCCGCCAGCTCCTCTAGATCCTTCCCCTTCATCACCTCGTGGGCTTTCGCGGGGTCCACGAAGCGCTTCAGAAAGGGGACGTACTCCCGCGCGGTGAGCATCCTGATGCCTGAGTCGATCAGTGCCTTCAACTCGGCGGCGTGCGGGTTTGTCTTTGCCGGCGCGGTAACGGCGGCCGGCGGGATCATCCCCTGATTTCCCGCGATGGCGACGGAAACCGGGATGGCGAGGAGCGCGATTATAACGAACGTCTGTCGAAATTTCATGGTTGTGCCCTTGATGTTTCGGGGCGGACGCAAGCCCGCCGCCACTGTGATCAGATTCCGCAAGTTACCCCATCGATCCCCCACCGCAATATCATCATCCCGAATTTCCGGCCGGCGACGAGGGGGTTTTTCCGGCCCCGGATGCTATGTTTGTGCGGCTCCCGCCATAATCCCCGATGCTATCTCTTCCATTTCCATTCATACAGTATTCAGAACCATCGGCATGAAATCTCTACTTCCTCCTCTCCTTCTCCTTCTGGCAATCATGGTCGGCTGTTCGAAGACCGATCCGGCATCGCCGGGGATGACGGACACCACGCATCAGGATACGACGGGGCTGAGCGATTCGCTGGCGAAGGAACACGCGGTCGGCAAGGGATACGACAAGAGCCGCGGGGGGGTGCAGATTGTGACGATCCACTACGATCAGACGTTCGACAGCACGCATTTCGGGGTTTACGATGAGTGGGTGCTGCTGCAATCAGACAAGGATATATCGACGAAGGGATGGAAGCTCGATGCCGATGACGTCGGCCAGCGATACGATCTCCCCGATACCCTCTACAAGACCCTGAACGTCTACACGCACAAGGCGCCCACCCCATCGCGGCTGGCATTGTCGCTGAATCTTCCCGCCAGCACATGGATCTGGAATAATACCACGTTGGACATCGCCAGGCTCTACGATGACAAGGGGACGCTGATCGACAGCCTCACCTACAAGGCGAAGTAGCGGAAGGCTCTCTGATCCCTCCTATCCTTTATGACAGTGCCGGCTCCCACATTAGCGGGGACCGGCACGTTTATATCATGCGTTGTGGGAGGTTCTCACCGCTTGATGATCGTGAACTCCACGCGGCGGTTCTGCTGGCGGCCATCCTCGGTATCGTTGGTGGCGAGCGGCTTTGTCTTGCCGTAGCCGTGAACGCTCATGCGGGTTCGGGCAATGCCCTTTGAGGCCAGATAGCTTTCCACCGCCGCGGCTCTGTTCTGCGAGAGCGCCACATTGCTCTCATCCGAGCCGACGTTATCGGTATGTCCCGCGATCTCGATCACCATCGCCGGGTTTTCCTGAAGCGTGGTCACCATCCGGTTCAGCTCAGGGAACGACTCATCGCGGAGGGCTGTCTTCGCGAAATCGAAGAAGATGTTGTTCAGCCGTACGGTTTGTCCCACTTCGATCGGCACCAGCTTCAGATCGCGCGTCAGCTCCTTGTATTCCTTCAGGTTGGTGACATCGATATTATCGTTGACCGGGATATAGCCGGGGGCTTCCGCGCGGAAGGCATAGCGGCTTCCGGCCGGGAGGGTGATCTTGTAGTCGCCGGTGGTGGGGCCGGAGCGGGCGATGCCGATCTCCTTCCCCTCCGGCAGGATCTCGTAGAAGATCTGCGCCGCCACCGGACGTCCCGTCTTTGCGTCAAGCACATGACCGGAGACCAGGACCACCGGCTTCGGTCGCGCCGATTCCGGCAGGCCGATCCTCATGATATCCCCCAGCCCGAACGAGCTTTTGTGCGATACGAAATAGGCGTAATCGCCGGAGGCGGGGATGGTGTAGTACGCGTCCCATTCCGGTGAGTTGATGATCGCCCCAAGATTCTCCGGCTTCGACCATTTCTGCCATGTGTTGTCAAGTCTGCGGGTGACGAAGATATCGTTCCCGCCATACCCTCCGTGGCCGTTGCTCGAAAAGTAGAGCGTGACCCCGTCAGCCGCCAGGAACGGCGATGCCTCCATGCCGGTGGTGTTGACGGTCTTTCCCAGGCTCAACGGCGCGGACCACGTTCCATCGGTCTGAAGGAAGCTGACGTAGAGATCATTCGCCCCCAGCCCATCCTTCCGCTCCAGCGACATCAGGATGGTCTTGCCGTCGTTCGCCATGAAGTAGTTCAGGTAGCGACCGTTCGTGTAGAAATCCTTGATCTGCACCTTCTCCGGGTAGCTCCATCCCTTGTCCGTCCGATGCGTCAGGAAGACGCCCCCCTGCACCGACCTGTTAACCACAAAGGCGCCGCCGAGCAGGAGCGTATTGCCGTCCGGCGTGGCGGAGCAGACAAAGGAGCTATAATCATCGTTGTTGAGCGGGGCATCCATCCGCCGGGCCGGGAGCCAGTCCCCCACGGAGTCGATGGTGGAGTACCAGATATCCTGATAGCTCTGGCCGAAGAGATTCTGACCGTGATCGCGCGTGTAATAGAGCGTCTTGCCGTCCGGGGAGATGATCGGTGCCACCTCGCTAAGCTGGCTGTTGATATTCCGTCCCAGGTTTTCCGGCTTCAGCATCTGCTGTTCCAGTTTCTGGCGGATGGCGGCGGCGGCGCCCCCTTTCGGGTAGGCGGAGAGATAGGCGCGGAGACTGCGCGAGTTGGTGGCGAAGGACGCGGCTTTCGGCTCGGCATCATCCTTCAGCTCGGGGAAACGTGACCCCGCCTCCACCACCTCCTCCGTGGTGGTGCTCTGCGCCAGATATTGTCTCTTCAACTCTGGGAGCGCGGTCGAACCGGGGAATGATGCGATCATATCAGCCACCTCATTCCGCGTCATCCGCGATGCGCCGACGCGCAGAAGGCTGTCCACATGCCGGCTTTCGGGGAACGCCCGGCTGAACGTCTTGATATCATCCAGACTCTTTACCAGCAGAATCGCCTGCTCCTCCGCCTCGGCGCGAAGCTCGGGATAGCGGGAGGCCGCCTCCGCCGCCTCCGCCACGCTGAGGCTCTGCATCACATAGGCGCGTTTTACATCGGCCACGGCGGAGCTTTTCGGGAATGTGCTGGCAAGCGAGGGAAGCTCCGTCCACGCCAGCTTCGGGATTGCGCGGTAGATCACGCTGTCGGTATAGCGACTGCCCGGGAACGCCTGCGCGAAGAGCTGGATATCGGAGGAGTTCTTAGGGGCGAATGTGGCCTCGATCGACGCGGGAACGGCGGTCAGCCGCTGCACGCCCGCGCCGGAGCTGACATGGGAGACGTAGACGAGCTTGTTGTTATAATCCGCCAGCCACTGCCGCGCTCCATCGTCCGGAACCGGGTAGACTTTGGAGTCGTGTATCAGCAGATAGGCGATCAGCCCGGACGCCACGCCGGCGATAGCGCCGCTCACGGCGGGGATTTTCTTGGGCAAACCATCGTTGCCGTTGACCTGCAGCCCGTTCCAGGCATATCCGGCGGCTCCCCCCGCGGCTGTTGCTCCCAGTATCACCAGCCAGCCCGTGCTGTTGATCTTCTTCTGAAACTCCGGCCGGTCTATCTCCACGACGCCGCTGCTGGTGTTCTTCGGAGGGGTGGAGAGGGTCGGGGAGAGGGATGTACAGCCGCTGAAAAGGATCGCCCCGCAGAGCGCTCCCGCCATTACGGCCCGTAGTCCCCTGAGGGTGCCTGTTATCATCGAATGTTGTTGCGAAAGAGACAATGCCATGGTTGCTTGGGGTTCATGCGCGAAACCATCGAAACCGCGATTCTCCGGGGATATCCGGATGGTTCGCTCTGCAATCTACTTAACAGACTGCGTATTTGAGTTGAACAACGTCATCCGCCGGGAGCACGCCACCAGACCGGCTACGGATACCGGACGTTGGAGGATGCGGCGCCGGGGGGATTCATCGCATCAGATACCACCAGACCGGCAGCGTGATAAACGAGAGGGGAATCCCCACGCCGAGCATCAGCATCGCGAGCTGTGGGTCCAGATCGTGCTCGATGGCGATGATCCCGGCGGTGATCATCGGCGGCATCGCTATCTCGAAGATCGATACGCGCTGGGTGATTCCCCACGTCCCCGGCATCAGCGCAAAGAGGAGGAGAATCAGCAGCGGGGCGACGAGCATCTTCCAGAGAAGACCCACCGCCAGCGCTCCCCCCTTCCCCTTTCGCTCCCCCGGCCGTAGCTGAAGTCCTACGGAGACGAGCGCCAGGGGGGTCAGCGTGTCTCCAAGCTTCTGAAGAAAAAGGACGAGGGGCTCCGGGAATGTCACCGGCATCAGCACGAACCCCGCCACCATCCCCCAGAAGGGGACAAAACGGAACACCCGCGCCATCGTCGCCCTTCCACCGATCTCCCCGCCGGAGTAGCGTGCGGCCGTTACCAGCCCCACGGTCGCCAGCGCCAGAAAGCTCCCGAGCTGATCCACCAGCATCCCGGTGCCGATCGCCTCGCGACCGTAGAACGCCTGAATCATCGGTATCCCCACGAACGATGTATTCCCGAGCCCCGCCATCAAGACGAGGCAGCCGATCGTTCGTTCCGGCAGTCCCATCCTCCTTCCAATCGGCGGGATGATCAGCGCGGCACCGAAAAAGAGTATCCATGGCGCAATCGCCGGGAGGATAAGGCCGGCGTTAAGCTGCAGCTCATGGATATGTACGAGCGCCAGGGCCGGCAGCGAGATATTGATGATAAATGCGTTAAGCGTCGCGGGCGCCTCCGCGGGAAACCGTCCGGTGCGACCCAGGACGATGCCGAGGAGAAAGCAGACGCAGAGGAGGAGGAGTGAATCCATCGGGATCAGTGCCGGGACGGGCTGTTCGGAACCATACTGGAGCCGGGGGATTTCCCCAAGTAATCGCGCAAGATAGCCCCTCCCATCGGAGACCGCCATCGCCGGCGTGTGGGGGGGGAACGAAATATGCTCGATGCCGGGGTGAATGGCCGCGAGAATTATCGGGAGGAAAAGGGATGGGAGGATTCGCGCCGATCGTCGATCGAGTCGATATCACGGGGGAGCTCGCCATCATCAGGGTGGCTCCCGGACGGGAGATGAGCTCCTTCCGGGGCAGTTCGTCAGGCTCGGGCTGGAGATCGGCGGGAGGATCATCCAGCGCTCCTACTCGATGGTCTCCGCACCGCACGAGCCGCTGCTGGAGCTGGTGCCGCACGGAGCGCTGGCCCCGCGCCTCTGGGGGCTGAAGCCTGGGGACAGCCTCCTGCTGCACGACCGGCCCGCGGGGGGCTTTCTGCTGCGACGGGAGGTCCCATCGCGCCATCTGATGATCGCATCGGTGACCGGCATCGCCCCGTTTATCAGCATGATCCGCGCCCACCGCCGCGCCCTGGCCGGCGGCTCCGCCGACGACATCCGGATGGCGCTGATCCACGGCATCGAACGCGGCCCGGCCCCTACCGCGACGAGTTGCGGGCCACGGCCGCCGACGGGTGGCTCGATTACATCCCGTCGCTCGCCGACCGCGCGGCGGACTCCGGCTGGAGCGGCGAGGTGGGTCACGTGGAGGATATGCTCCGTAAGCATGCCGATCATCTCGGCTTCACCCCGGGGAGCGCATGGGCGTACGCCTTCGGGCATCCGGGGAGATGATCACGAACGTGGCCGGCATTCTGGCGCGGGCCGGGTTCGAGAAATCGCATCTGCATACGGAGCGGTATTTCAGCATTCGGAAGGGAGGGAGATGAGGGAATATGCTTCGACACGGAAGGCCTTGCGATACAACCGTGGACTCATCCATGCGCTTTTTAAACATATCATCGATGTTGAATCGATGTCAGCGGCTGGAGCTCATAACAGGTGCAAGTCTGTTATTGGAATAAGGTCTGTTTATAAAGCTCATAGCCGCCACAACTATCTGTACATGCGGGGATACACTCCATACGTAATTAGTATCTTCTTGTGATGCTCTGCTGTTGCATCCGGGCGTCGGCACCGGAAGGGCGACAGCACATCGCATTCGGCTACCGTGTATGGCGGTTAGACCGCTACTCATTCCATCCTTTCACCTTCGAACCACCAGGATTTTTCATGAAGCACTTCTCTCGGTTTCTTTGCGTACTAGGTTGCGCAGTGCTCCTCGTGTTCATTATCAATCATTCATTTGCGCTGGGATCCAACAAGTTCCCTGGTGCCATCGAATCGTCAGGGTTATCGGCGAAGGTTGATGATGATCCGCCACCCATCAACAGGGATAGTCTTAATTGGGTTCTTGATTCTATCGAAGGAGCCCGCCTCGATCTATGTGATACATGCACATCCGGGGCGTGGCAGTACGACTCGCTGGTTGTTACAACAGGCATAACTTGTGCGCTTAACATGCACTATCGTACTCGTGTCAGTTGTGGATTCGCCCAGATGGAGCTTGTTCGATTTACCTATACCGGCGGATGCGGTTTTCCAAATAGTCTTATCGATGTGCTCCGCATGTCGATTTGGACTATTTTCAATAGGAACAAAATGAACTGGGCTATACCTGATCCTGGATGCTGGACTAATGTGCGGGCTAAAATAGCGCAATGCTGGCATGCCGATGAGGCAGAAGGACATACGTGCCCCGGTACCTTCAACTGCTGTTATGGAACTTATACATTATGCAATGGGGGTAGTAGCGCAAATAATCTAACCGTACAGTGGAACGGTACTGTCTCCTCGGTAATCAATTGTGCTAATGGTTGCCTTTCATCGTGTGAGGCGTTATCTCCGAAGATCATCATCGAGAGAGCTCATGGTGCTGACAGCCCTCAGGGGATCTCACGAGTAGAGCAAAGAGAACCATTGGGTGAGTCACAGGGAGCGGAGCGTACTGCTACTTCCAGTTCGACTACCCATCGGTCGAAGAGAATTGACAATCATAGATAATAAAGGGTACTCTTATATCCCTTTCCGATGCGGTCGGATGGTCTGTTGATCCGACCGCATCGATCAACTGCATAAACACATGGAATTCGATCCATCTGGGAATTATATATCATGAACATACCTGCCTCGTTTAACTCTGTCTGGAAATCGATGTTCTCGATCATTGTCGGTTTCATAATGCTGGCCGGTGGTTTATTCGCGCAGTCCGGCACCTATAAATCGTCGCGGGATTCCGGGTTAGCCGTCATACATTCGAGGATAAATTATCGTGGAATCGCCGCCAGCGATTCTCTCCATTACATGGTGATTGGTAATGTGGGAGATGGAGATGATTTTGGAGCGCGGAAGACCACCGATGGTGGATTGAGTTGGAATACCGTCACATATGATAGCGCCACGCGGAATCGCAGAGTTCCATACACCTCGGTGGCCTACCCCACAGGTAATCTCTGCCTGATCGGCACTCGCAACCTGTTCATCAAGCGAACTACCAACGGCGGCGAGACATGGAATAATATCCCCTGCGATGTCATGTTTAACGGGGACACCATGCAGATTTCGCAGATCTCCATGTGCGATTCTCTTCACGGTGTTGCGTGCGCTTATCGCGTTCTTTTGAAAACCGGAGATGGAGGGGCAAGCTGGCAGCATATCGATTTCCCTCACCAACTTGATACCAGCCGGTTCGGTTTCAGGCAGCTCATATGTCTTGACCCGACGACCTACGTCGGAGCGCGGGAAATAAACGGCCAACCCTATGGCATCTTCCGTACCGAGGATGGCGGCGCTCAGTGGACTTCAACAGTGGTTCCGGCCGCACATGTTATATGCTTTACTGATGCTCTCAACGGCTGGCTGGCGGGGTCAGACTATAACTCTACAGGGGGGGTAATGGCTGACTATATTCTTCGAACCAGAGATGGTGGACGGAGCTGGAGTCAGGTATATAAGGATACAAACAACAGCAGAGGAGTAACGGCGATCAGTTTTGCGGATAGAGAGAATGGCATGGTGACGCTTTATAATTTCGCAGTTCTCCAGACGACTGATGGGGGGAATAGCTGGACTTCCCACGACATGCCGAAGTACCAGAACAGTCAGCCGGTCATGACAAGCTTGGCGTTTCCTACTCCACATCGAGCTCTCCTCCTCACGATCGATTATCTCATATTGTATACCGATATCCCTCCTGCGTCCGTCATTGTGCCATTTGCACCAGCCGTGGATATTGCCGTGTATCCAAACCCATTGCCAGCCGCTGCCACCATCACCTATGGGTTGCGGCGTTCATCCAATGTGCGATTGAGTATGGTGGATGTTCTAGGGAGAGAGGTTCTGCTGCTGGTGAATGCCTGGGAGGATGAGGGAGATCATCATGTTGGTGTTTATACGGGTAATCTTCCAAGAGGGAGATATTTTCTCAATCTTGAGACAGAGGCGGGAACCATGGTTCGACCTGTGGTAATTCTCAAGTAGCGGGACAGATTTCGCATACGCAATCCTTCCTCTGTCTGGAGATCCATTGGCTCATTATCCAGATCATAAAGGACTTCTTCCAATCCGCTCCGGATTTAAGGCGAGTTCCTCTGGCATTTGGGGATGATTTTCGCGATTATTGTTGTCACACAAAACTCTTCCCACGGCAACCGGTGTCCAGAGAGAGCGGAGACATCATCCAGAGATTCGAGAGATATCACTCAACAAAGGGAGAACGCATGAGAAACATGATGGTTGGAACGCTCGCCGCGCTGCTGATGACAGCGGCCATCGGCTGCGGAAAGGTGGGCGATGCCCCGCGGGCGAAGACCGATTCGGCGGCCGTGCAGGTCCAGCAGAATACCGGCGGGACCGTGCTCCAGATCGATACCGCCAAAAGCAAGGTAAGCTGGATCGGCGCGAAGATCACCAGAAAGCATGAGGGGGGATTTCATAAGTTCAACGGGACGGTTACGCTGGATGGCGACAAGGTGACCGCCGTCAATATCACCGTGGATGCCGCCTCGCTCTATACCGACGACAGCAACCTTGTGAACCATCTGAAGAGCGAGGATTTCTTCTCCGTTCAGAAATTCCCCACCGCGACCTTCCAGGCCAGCCAGTTCGCGAAATCCGATTCCGTGGGCTTCACCCATATGGTAACCGGAAACCTCACGATGCATGGGGTCACCCACGGCGTCACCTTCCCGGCCAATATTCAGGTGAGCAACGGCGTTGTCACCGCCAAGGCGGATTTCAAGATCAACCGGAAGGATTGGAGCATCGTCTATCCTGGCAAACCGGATGATCTGATCAGCGACGATGTGCGGATTCTGTTCGATATCACGACGATGAAATAAT
>JBDSJW010000494.1:0-3943 GCA_039917235.1 Kapaibacterium sp. (SeqCode)
CAAAAACTGTTGAGAGTACTGTTGAGAGTAACAAAAAAGCCTTGTTTTCACTATGAAAACAAGGCTTTGAGTAGCGGGGACAGGACTTGAACCTGCAACCTTCGGGTTATGAGCCCGACGAGCTACCAATTGCTCCACCCCGCGATGTGACGCTTCTGACTACGTTGCCGTTGTATCGAAGCGGGCTACAAACATACGCAGACCATCCCCCGAAGGCAAGCTTTATTATCACCGGCATGATTTGTCACACCGATTCATGAGCCATCTAATCATCCCCGATGGGGCCGAACGTGAAGCCGCCGTTCTTGTCGGTCAGGTTGGTTTCCGTCCCCATCAGCGTGGGAAGCCCACGGCTCAGGAGCAGATTGCGATAGGGAGCCGCCAGTTCGCGATCGTGGTCGTTGAGAAGGCCGTTGTCGCGGATCTGTTCCACCTTCCTGAAGAAGTCATCGGAGCGCGACAGTTTTCCCTTGATGTCCGGGCCTTTGCCGTGCAGGTGCGCGCGTGCCACCGCTGTTTCCGCGGAGTCCAGATCTCCAGCGTTGATATCAGCTGCCGCCACCGTCCGCTCCTTGATCCAGAGATATTGCTCCCAGGAGAGATTGTTGTTGTTCAGATAATTCACGATGGCGCGCCGCGTAACCAGCGGGGCAAGGATGATTCCACGTACCAGCTTCGGGCTTGCGCTGATATTCATCTGGCTCGAATCCTTGCCGGTGCCGGTGCCGATACGGAACGAGTCGATGGCCGCCCTCAGATTGCGCCAGCCGGTTGCGGCGGAGTCCAGCGCACCGATAAAGAGGGCAACCTGCTGTTTGGTGAGATGTTCGTTCCGCCCCGGCGCCGGGGCATGGCTCCTGAGCTTTCCCAGCACCGAATCCTTGTTGGCGTAAGCCTTCAGATCGGCGGAGATGCCAAGGCTGTTCTTGAGGTAGTGATAGCCGGCAAATCCCGCTCCGGCGATCAGGGCAACCAGGAGAACCGTGAAGATGATGCATCCTTTACGCATGGGGGATCCGGTTGAAATCTATTCGGCTGGCTCGGTCGTGTCGATTGCGAAAAGAGCGCTTGCGAACTCATCGGCGCTGAACGGCTGAAGATCATCGATCCGCTCTCCCACGCCGATAAAGCGGACCGGCATGTCGAGCGTGTTGGCGATGGCGATCACCACGCCCCCCTTGGCGGTTCCATCCAGCTTTGTCAGGACAAGGCCGGTGACATCCACCGAGCGGGTGAACTCCTTCGCCTGCTGGATGGCGTTCTGTCCGGTGGTGGCGTCAAGCACCAGCAGCACCTCATCGGGGGCGGTGGGGGCCAGCTTCTGCATCACGCGCGACATCTTCCTCAACTCCTCCATCAGGTTGGCCTTGTTGTGAAGGCGGCCCGCCGTGTCGATGATCACCACGTCAGCCTTCCGGCTCAGCGCTGCCTGGATTGTATCGTAGGCAACGGCGGCGGGATCGGCCCCCTGCCCCTGTCCCACAATCTCCACCTCCGCACGTTCCGCCCAGATCTCAAGCTGTTCGTTGGCGGCGGCCCTGAACGTATCGGCCGCGCCGATCAGCACCCTGTGCCCGGCGTTCCGGTAGTTGTAGGCCAGCTTGCCGATTGTCGTGGTTTTTCCGACGCCGTTGACGCCAACCACCATGATCACATATGGACGATGATCGGCCGGGATGGCGAACGGATCGCCGCTGTCGCCGGTGCCGGAGGGGGATTTTGAAAGGAGTCGGGTGATCTCCTCGCGGAGCAGCCTGCTCAGGTCGTGAGCATCGGTGAAGCCGCCGGCGCGGACGCGCTCGCGGAGGCTGTCGCTGATCTCGATCGTGGTATCGGCCCCCACATCGGCCATGATCAGCGCCTCCTCGATCTCATCAAGCAACTGATCGTCGATCTTTCTGTTCTGCCGCGCCGCCACGCCGATCTTCTCGGCAATCCCCTCGCGCGTTCGTGAGAGCCCCTCCTTCAGCCGGTCGTAGCGGAGGTTGTCCACGCTCTCCCGGATCGATGTCTTCGTCTCCTGGATCGCCTCCTTGACCTTCCCCTTCAGCTTATCGAATAATCCCATTGTTGTTGTCCGTCAGTATGCAGAAATGATTCCATCAGGTTCCACCGCGGCTTCTCAGGCCGTGCCGCCACGGAGCGCGCCGAACGCCCGCTTCCCGTAAAGATAGAGGGAGATGGCGAGGAGAATCAGCGCGATCGCCATCAAGATATCGATAGCCATTGGATCGGCGCCGATGATCACCAGCACCAGCATCAGCGAAAGGGCCACCACGGCCGCCTTGCCGGGATAGTTGGAGGGGAGCACAACCCCCGTGCGCCGTTCCACCGCCAGCCCTCCAAGGAGGATCAGCAGATCGCGCCCCAGCACCACCGCCACCAGCCAGAACGGGAGTTGATGCTGAATCAGCAGGACGACCACAAGCATTCCGACGAAGGCTTTGTCGGCGAGCGGATCGAGGATCTTTCCAAGATCGGATATCTCATTATATCGGCGGGCGATATAGCCATCCAGCACATCGGTGAGCGATGCGGCCAGGCAGAGCGCCACGGCGGTCCAGCGCATCCCGGCAACCAGCACAAACGCCGTCGGAATCGCCAGGACGATGCGGAGCGCGCTGATGATGTTGGAGAGGGTCCAGCGAAGATTGAGCGGAGGGGGGCCGGTCTGGTCAGCTTCCATGGGAGAGATCGGGACAATGAAACGGCGCCGGCCGGTCGGTTGCTCCAGCCGGCGCCGATGAACGAACATTACTCGTGAAAGAGATACTTCGGAGTGTTGATCTTCCCCTTCTCGCCGACGATGCCGATCTGAAGGTTGCGCGCGTACTTGGCCATCGCCTTCTGGACGCTTGCCTTGTTCACCGCGTTGATCGCGTCGATGCTGTAGGTCCGCCGCCAGTCCCCCGCGTTCCGCTGCGTGCCGTAGAGGGAGTTGGCAAGGCTGCTGTTGGTCATCTGCCCCATATAATAGCGGGTGATAAAGACCTGCTTCGATTTCTCCAGATCCTTCTCCGAGAAATCGCCACGGCGCATCTTCTCAAGCTCCGCCAGCATAATCACCGACGCGGAATCGGGGGATACCGAGTTCACGGCGACGACGCCGCGCGTGGCGCCGAGCGTTGCTGTAAGATAGGCCTGTGGTGCGTAGGAGAGGTTCCGTTTCGTCCTGATCTCCTCGAACATGATGTTCCCCAGATGGCTCATCCCGATCTGAAGCGGCCAGTAGTCCGGGTCGTTGGCCCTCGGGCCGGGGAAGACGCCTGATACATAGGTCGTCGGGATCTTCCGGTCCACGATCTCCACCTTCGGCTCGGTGGTGGACTGAACCGCCGGGACGATGACCGGCTTGTATTTCCCCTGCGGGAGCTTGGAGAACGCCTGGAGCTTCCGCTTGATATCCTCGGGAGCCACGTTTCCAACCACCACCACGATCATCCTGGAGCGCTCGGTGAGCGCCTTCTGATACGCCTGCATCATCGGGATGGTGACCGATTCCACATCGCTCTCCCGCGTGGAGCGGCCAAGGATGGGGTTGCCGAGCTTTGTAAGGCTGTCGGCGATGATAAACGCGTAGCCTTCCGGGTTGTTCCAGCGGTGCTTTACCTCCGCAACGCGCCGCTGCTGGATGTTCCTGAACTCGTTTGCGTCGAACTCCGGGGAGAGGACCAGCGAGGAGAGGAGATCCCACGCCTTGTCGAAGTTCCTGAGCGTGGAGGTCATCGTCATATTGGTGCCGCGATAGTCGCCGCCGCCGCTGATCGTTGTCGATGTCTCCGAGAGGATCTGGCGGAACGTCTCCTTCGGATATTTCGCGGAGCCGCTGGAGGTGATCAGATCGCTGGTGAACGGGGCAAGCGCGGGGTTGGTGGTCTCGCCGCTGGCAAGCCCCCCCTCAAGCCCGATGATCACCGAGACGAGCGGGTTATCGGCCGGGCTC
>JBDSJW010000495.1:0-3810 GCA_039917235.1 Kapaibacterium sp. (SeqCode)
GATTGCCGGAAGCTCGGGGTCCATTCCATGCTTCATCCGCATCATGCGCCGGTCCTTCGGCTGGGAAAAGCATGGATCGATCGGGATGCCGGAGACCGTAAGCTTCGCCGCCGGGATGCCCAGCTCCTTCAGATGCTCGCGGGTCTCATCCAGCGCCACGAAGTAGTGTTCGTAGTTGTGGCAGAGCCACATGGCGTGGACATCGAAATCGGTGACGACGATGACCTGGCGGCATACCAGCTTTTCCTTTGCGCGGAGCCATGAGATGATCTCGGCCGGGAGGAAGTGAGTACAGACCACCACTTCCGGCTGGTATTTGCGGAGCATCTTGATCAGCCGCCGCGTGTTCAGCTTGTCGAATGCAAGCCGCCGCCCCTCATTCTTCCACGGTTTATCGAATTGGTCGTACAGCCAGCCAAGGACATCCGGCGCGGTCTTCATGATATCCAGATACGCCTTGGCGTAGAGATCGCGGAACATCCTGTTGGTATACTGCAACGCATCCGCATGTACCACCTCCTCGGCCGCCCCCATCTCCCTGAACGCGTGTTCCACCGCCTCGGCGGCCCTCACATGTCCCGCCCCCGCCGATGCCGACAATACAAGCACTTTCTTGAACATGATCCCTCTGACTCTGATTGATCGATTCCGTATCACCCGGTTGTTGCCACATGGCCGGCTCATCCGGTGCCGGTTAAGATATGGCAATTGCTCGATCCCGGAACCACTAATGGGAGATGGGGGATCATTGAGCCGGTTGTGCCGTCCGGGAACCAATCAAACATCCGGAAATCGTACAGCGGCTAACAGATTCGGGGGAGCCCAAGCAGCCAATTGTGGATGATCGTGATATTACTTCGAAGTATTAAATGCGTTGAATATGCGCCGAAATCGGCGATTTCTCCCTGCTTCGCCACAGTGGTCCTCCCAATGGCGACGATGATGAATTACGCTGGCATCTCCTTGGAAGAAGTCTGTTTTAACAACGGTTCACAAATGCCTCCCTCAGGCACTCGAACCGGCAGGAACAACGCTTCTCTCTCAACGGCAACTCCAATGAACGCTCGAATCCTCTTCCTCTCGCTGATCGCCCTTCTCGCCACGGTTGCAACGCTCCCGGCTCAGACTGCCAGAGTCGGCTGCTTCGCCACCGTGGTTACGCCGGCTTCGGCGATGGTGACCGACCGGATGAGCTTCGGCGGCACGGAAGGGAAGGGGAGCGCGGCCGGCTCCCGGGCGGCGCTGACGCTGAGCGGCGGCGAGTCGGACGATATCGTGGTTTCCATCCCTGGCTCGGTGACACTTACCTCGGTTGAGGGGAAAACCCTCAGCGTGGCGATCGGCGGGAAGGGGCTGCTTGCGTCGAAAAGCGGATCGGTAAGCGGCGCATCGCTGCCGGAGATGACCGATGGCTCCACGATGCTGAGCCTGAGCGACAATGATGGCGGCAACGGCCGGACCGATGACGGGCTTGGACAGCTTTACCTCTGGGTGGATGGAGCCGTGAAGTCCGCCCCGGCGCAGGATGCGGGCACATACACCGGAACCCTTGTGGTAAGCGCATCCTACAGCAACTAGATCACGAGTTCGGATAATAATTGCCCGGCAGCCTGTTGAATTACTTCGGATGTTCAGACTGTTCAAGGGCGATCAGCCGCAAGGCGGCCGAACCTGAGCGAATGAGCCGTCCAGAAGGACGCCGCAGTGAGTGAATGATGAAGGCCAACGCAGCGGATGACGTCCTTCAACAGTCTGACCGAAAAGCGCCCTGCCGGTTACCGCAACGCCATATCACCGCGATATCCCACAACCGACAAAGACTGTTACCAGATCGCTACATTTCGGGGCGAACGCCTAATTCGGCCGAATTCTCACATCGCTAATCATCTTCATCTCATCTTCATATTCATTGATGGGGTAAATAAAAAATCTCATGCTCGCCTCTTGACATGCGACGCCTACCTTTCGTATGTTCGTGGTGCCCATTGATGTGGCCGTATCGAAATAGGCCTTCCAGAGCTTATACATTCTCAAAGAATTCGGTGCGTGACAATACTCAACTCCCCATGTATTAGGGGAGAGATCTCAACCAGGACTTTTGCCGAAACCCTTCGCTGACGGATTTGCGGGTGTCAGGGAATCGTCGAAAACATCGAGCACGTTATCGTCCAGGATATGTGCGCGGATGACGGTGGTAGAGCATCTCCGATCGATAGTAAGCGTACATCGTCCAGGATATACGCGATCGCAGATTCCCGTCAAACCAGCAATTATCCCAATCTCCGTTAACGGCATCAGTACCTGGATCATTTGAATTATTTCAGAGGTCTACGGCAGCCAATATTCTCTTGCTTCTCAACCCAGATCTGCGGAGCTCAGGCTCCAGACGTACTACTGTCCGTCGCAGAACCGCTTGATATTTGGAGATAGCCCTTCTCGCATATCTTCAGTAAAGTATCAGGCCGACCGGTTCTCGACCACGTTCTTTGATGTATCCGATGTACGAACTCCATGCATGACGGCTGGAATGTAGGGCATCATCCCAGTAGAATTTCGGTGATATCATGTGCGCAACTGATTTCGCTGAAAATATCTCAATGGAGATTGATCGCCTGATTCGCTTCTTGATTCAATCGATTTTATGATTGTGATAAGAAATGCGATACATAGTCCCGAGCGTTGTTCATGGCGTGATTATGGTAAGGTATATCGGTTATGACGATGGAATTCTTTAGCAGGTATATTCGCCTGATAAATTCCTGAAAAGCCGCGACGATTGATTTCGTCAGGTATCCCGGCCGCTGAATGATTATAATTATTCATGGCTGGTGACTGGTCTCGAACAACGGTCAATGAGGTCCAATTCATTACCGTTTCAAGCTCCTTCATTCATACTGGTTGGTATCGGAAAAATATTCTCCGGGCAATTAATCCTGCCTGAATGAGAAAGGGATTGTTTTTCCCTGATCCGAATTTCCCGCGTTGAGCAATGCTCGAATGTGGGCGGGGATGACATATACCGTTCCGAAATCAATCGGTCAATTTCAACGAGGCTATTTATGAAACACCTTTGGAGGATCGTGCCGATCGCATGTGCGTTCGTCGTGATGCTCTGCCTCCCGACAGTGGGTCGGGCGCAGGTGAGTCTCCAGTCTGAAGTGTTCGGAAGCGGCGGATCTCCCGCCACCGACGGCACGTATATGATGGTGGGGACCGCCGGACAGCCGGTGATTGGCCCTGTCGGCGACGATATCGGCATTCTCTGGCAGGGATTCTGGTATACGCTCTCCAACGAGGAGATCGCCGGAGTTCACGAGGAATACGCCGATAATGGCGCTGGCAGCGAGGTCGTTCTCAATCAGAACGTCCCCAACCCCTTCCATTCAACGACGGAAGTACGAATCAATCTCCCGGCGAGCGGGCATGTTTCCCTGAAGCTCTATGATGCCGTGGGAAATGAGGCGCGCACCCTTATCGACGGGGAACGAGAGGCGGGGACGATCGTCGTGACGGTCAGTGCGAAGGATCTTGAATCAGGTCAGTATCTCGCCAGGCTTACGTCGGGCGGCATCGTGCGAACCATCAGAATGATGGTCGTGAAATAATTGTGCGGGCTTGCGGAACGGTCCCCGAACATCGTCCAGAGATCGGTGATCAACAATTCGCATTCCGGCTGCTTTCAACTTAACAACCCCAAACTGCATATGAAGAGGTCCATTTTACCAGCGCTTGCCCTTCTCGCGCTTGTTGCGACAAACGAAGCGAAGGCACAAGTTCCCAGAATTATCAACTACCAGGGCGTCCTTACCG
>JBDSJW010000496.1:0-11937 GCA_039917235.1 Kapaibacterium sp. (SeqCode)
AATTGCGCGTCCCCTCTCCGGTTACAGGGGGGATGATGCCGATCCCCGGCCGGGCCTGATAAGCCGGGGTCTAGGAGACAGTTGAATTACTTCCGATGCCCAGGCTGTTCAAGGACGATCAGCCACAAGGCGGCCGAATCTGAGCGAATGAGGCGTCCTTCCGGATGCCGCAGTGAGCGAATGATGAAGGCCAACGCCGTGGATGACGTCCTTCAACGGCCTGCTAGGGGAGCACCAGGATGATCCCTGACGGACCCACTCCCACCGAAATGGAGTAGAGTCCCGCCGGAATGTCGGGAAGCTCCAGCCGGATGCCGCGCGTGCCGGGCTCAATCGGGGACCGCATGATCTCCCTGCCGAGCAGATCGTGCACCGCAAGGGCGCCATCCGCTGCCTCACCGTTCCAGCGGATGGTGATGGCGCGCTGGCCGGCGGTCAGCACGTTGGGGGCAATGGCGGGCGTTCCCGCTGGGGATTGCCGGGCCGGGGATTGCCGGATCGCGGGCGCCCCGGCAATCCATGACGAATCGGCCAGCGCAATCATTCCCCCGGCCCGCGTGCCGATCAAAAGGACTCTTCTGCCGGCGATACGGAGCATCGTCGGGATAGGGTTGGCGTCGGTCTGGATATCGGGAAAGTCGGGGCTGCGGGCAAACGTGCCGCCGGTGTTGATAAAGGTCCGGACCACGCCGCGAAGTTCCTGGTAGCTGGGCCAGCCGCAGATCAGCTCATCCAGATCGCCATCGCCGTCGATATCGCAGAAGCGGACGGTGGAGTTCATGCCGATGGTTACGGTGTCCAGCGGCGGCGGCGGTGTGGTGGCGCGGAAGCTGGGAGCCGTGGGCGTTCCGATATTTTCAAGCAGCGTACATCTCCCGTTCGCCGCGCCAACGATGATATCGAGATCGCCGTCGCCGTCGATATCCACCAGCGTTGGCGACGCGGATTCCGCGACCTTGAACGTATCGAGCGGCCAGCGGGCGCGTTCCAGTTTGTTGTTGCGGATGTGGAACAGAAGCAATCCCCCCTCGGAATAGCCGACCACGATCTCCGCCTTGCCATCGCCGTCGATATCCCCGGCGGTCGGGATGGTGTTGAAGATGCCGGCGATGTTCATATGATATGTGGTCGTCTGCCGCAGCCCCCCCGGTTCGATCGAGAAGAAGGTGAAGGTGCCATCCCCCGTTCCAACCAGCAGCCCGTCCCGATCGGCATCATGGATCTCGGTCGGCGCTGCAAACGTTCCCAGATCGATTTCGCTTGTTGGGTCGGTGTTCTGGCGTTTCATCACCGGGTGGCCGGGGGTGCCGGTGTTCCGGTAGAGGATGAGCGGTTGATCGGCGGCGTCGGGGTAGAGGGAGGAGATCAGGACATCGAGATCGCCATCGTGGTCAAGATCGCCGGAGGTCGGCTGGTTGAATCCGGTGCTCTGCACGTCATCGCCGTCCGGCCGGAACGCGGTATCCAGGCGGTTCATGGAAAAGAGAGCGTTGCGCGGTGTGCCGTCGTTGTGGAAGAGGATAAGCTTCTCGGTAAAGAAGTCGCCGAAGAGAATATCGAGATCACCATCGCCATCGATATCCGCGAAGTCGAGGACGCTGGCGCCGTGCATCCCCTGAAGCTCCGATGCCGCGTCATCGCGACGGGTTTTGCCGGGGATTACCAGAATATCCATGTAGGTTCTGGTCTCCAGCTTGAAGGATGGGCTTTGCGGCGTGCCGATGTTGCGGTAGAAAGTGATTGAGCCGATCGGATCGCCGCTGAAGAGATCAAGATCGCCGTCGCCATCGATATCGACCAGCGATGGGACCGTGCCGACGCCGTAGACGATGATTCCCTTCAGAGTATCGGGGATCGTCTGGAAGACCGGCATCGCCGCCGTTCCGCTGTTGTGGTAGATGATGACCTGGGAGTTGTCATCGGCAGTGAGAAGATCGGGATCGCCGTCGGCATCGATATCGGCCAGCCGGAACCAGCCGTTGACGCGAGCCGATTCATACGGCGAGCCGGCCACGCGGAGAAAGCGGATTCCGGCATCGTTGCGATAGTGGATAAGCCGGTTGTCGGTGTTGAGGGCGAGAAGATCGGGATATCCGTCGGCATCGATATCATACAGCCCGATTCTCGGCTGGATCAGCCCGCCGGAAAAGGGATTATCGTAGCGTCCTCCATCCTGCCGCTCCACCGGAAATGGCGCAATCTGGCGGACCAGCGGCTGTGCCATGGCGGCGGTGGCGGCAAGCCACGCGGCGGCCATGATAAGAAGAGGGAGCGATTGCCGCCCGCGCGGCGCGGTCTGCTGGAGCATCGAAAGGCCCATTGATAAAGAGCGCCCGTCCCGAGGGCCGGAACGGGCGCATGATCGCCATTGACTATCCTCCGGCGAATGATTATCGCTGGAGGAGGAGGGTGGTTTCGCGTGTCCCTCGTTCGCTCTTCACCCTGATGAAGTAGGTTCCATTGGGCCAGCCGGCTGTTGTGAGCGAGAGCGTGGCGCCATCGTTGGCAAACCTGTCGGTTCGCCGGGTCATCTCCCGTCCGCGCAGATCGGTGACCACCATCGAGTAGCGGAGGCCGGTTTCACCGGAGGCCGGGGCGATGTAGAGCGAGACATCGCCACCCGCCGGATTTGGAGAAACCTCCAGCCCCGTGACCTTTTGCTGATCCTCCGGCGCGCCGGCCGGGGTTGCGATGTTCGCCAGGAGCTTGAGCGTATCATAACGGAACTTCTCGCCGGTCTCGTAATCGATATTCTCGATCACAAGGAACGCCTCCTTGATGCCGGCGATGGTATCGTAGAATCGGACATCGAGATCGGCCGCTCCGTTCGGCGGGAGCGTGACCAGGCCGATATCGGAGGTGAAGGCGGACATATCCCTGCCATCGACATAGCCGGAGAGGAGCATGGAATCGCTCCCGCCGTTGTAGAAGAAGGCATGGAACGATGTATCGGCCTCCTCCCGTTTGAGTCGGTTATGGAAGTCGATCAGCAGGTCGTTCGCGGCAAGGCGGAGGAGCGGGCCGGTTTTCGCGTTCCCCTTCAGCGGGATGCTGTCCATCTTGTTCGGGGCGTTGCTGGTGACGCGGAGGTACGCCAGTTTTTCACCCGCGGTCGTCGGGATAAACCGGAATTTGGCCGCGATCCTGTCGCCGCCGTAGGTGATATCGAACGGTCCCGTCCCATCCAGAAGCTGAAAATCGAACCTGTTAGGGCCGACGATTTCGGTCCGTTCCACATGAAGATCGGCCTCCCCCAGGTTTGCGAAGAATGCCGGCATCGTGGTGTCGTAGGACTGGCCGATCTTCCTTGTCGTGAAATTGATCTCCGGTTTCCCCTTGATCACCATGCCGAGCACCGGCACGCGATCGCGGGAGTATGCCTCCAGGCCTGCCTTGATCGCCGGGTTATAGCCGTTGTGTGTGACCGTGAGCGTCACCGCCGCGTACTCGTGCGATGTTGCCAGATATTTGATCGATATCGACCGCGATGTGCCCGGCTCCACCACGAAGGAATCCTTCGGATTGGTGATGATGAACTCATCGGCATGCTTGCCGCTCAGCTCCATCTTCTGGACGGTGACCGGATCGTGGCCGTTGTTCTGGAAGAAGTTCTGGACGATGGTGTCCAGCGGTTTGTTCAGGTTGGTTTCCGGGAAGTAGACGATCAGCGGGGCAACACTGAGCCGCCGCGCCAGCTCCACGCAACTGAACTCGTTCTGGAGTTTGTTCCGTATCAGGTTGGCGCATTTCGGATGGAACTTGAACTCGTGCTGGCTGCAATAGCTCATCACCGTGCCGAGCGTATCCTTGATTGCCGATGGGGGATAGCAGTTGCCATCCTCCGCGGCGGCGCAGCGGTCGATCTCCGGCTTCCACGTGCATGACTGCGTATGGAGCGATCCCATGACATGACCATCCTCATGCGCCAGCACGATGATATCCTGTTCCGGGTTGCTTCGCGTGATCGAGCAGTAGGCGTAGCCGATCGTGTTGTTGCAGAGCGCCTGCACAAACCCGACGCCGATTGCCCCCTGCCAGTTCTTGCCGCTGAAGACGTTCATCACGCCGCGCTGGATGGAGTCATTCCGGGGATGCCAGTAGTTCCGCTGCTCGTAGAGCGCCGCGTCGATCGCGCTTGGCGGGGCGGTGTTATACGGATCGCTGCTGGTTTTCCAGATGTTCATATAGCTGATGCGGATCTGGCAGGCCATATCGGTTTCGTAGATAAGGCTTACCCTGCCGATCACCTGAAGCATATAATCCGCCGCCGCCTTGGCATCGCCGCCGAAGAGCTGAAGATATTCATAGTCCCCGTCGAATGCCCCCTTGACCGAGTACTGGATGGTGGGGCCGGACGGGGGGAGGCTGGCGATCTCGGGGCGGGACATCAGCTCTTCCATCGCCGCGCGCTTTTCCCTGGTGAATCCCAGCGCTTCAAGATTATGATCGTTTACGCCGCAACGTCCGCCGGCAAGGTGGACATCGGCCAGGGGATAGGCCATCGCCGCCAGCGTGTTGCCGGTGGAATGCCCCTTCCAGTCGGTGGCGATCTCGTAGGTCTTTCCCCCTTTCACCACCGAGCCAAGGACGCTGGTGCCGCCGATTGCCAGATAGGCGCTGCTCGATTCATCGCCGGAGATCTTTCCCCTGTAGAGTTTTGTCGATAGCTGGATTGGAGTGGGTCCGTGATCATCGGTGGCGGTGGCGATGACGCCGGGTTCGAGCAGATCGAACTGCTCAAGATCGAGATCAACCGCGAGGCCCGGGGCGAGCGGAACATCAGCCAGCCGGAGTTGCGGGCCGGCAAAGGTTCTGAACTGGCCCAGATCGACCGAGAGGGGGACAATCTGGGCCGCCGCTGAAAATCGTGACGCGTCGTCGTGGATCTTCCGATCCGCGAGGGTGATCATCGCGTGCCGGGCCTGTTGAGCCGCAAGAGGTAGAGAGATAAGGATTGTCAGTACCGCTGCGCTCGAAGCCCGACTCAACAATCTTGGAATAAGAACCAACTGTTGCATGACGTAAATAGGTTGAGTGACAGCAGGTGGGAGGAGCCTGCCAGTGACGGTTCGACCGGAGAGGTTGATGGAGACATTGACGTGGGAAGAACGCACTTGAGAGGGTGAAATGCAATAGAAAATGCCGGGAAAAACGAGAAACGCCCGCCTCGATCGGTGTCGAGACGGGCGTTTCGGGGAAATATCCCGCGGAGCCGGGATCAGCGCTGGATGGTCAGCGTCTGCGACCGCGTTCCTCCGTTGCTGGTCAGCTTCAGGAAGTAGCGGCCGGTGGCCCAGCCGGTGGTCTTCAGAACGATGCTCGCGCCATCGGTCGAGAAGCGATCGCCATGCTCATAGACCTGGCGGCCGAGAGCGTCGCTGATAGTCAGCGAATACTTCAGGCCGCGCTCCTGTTCGAGCGGGGCGATGAAGATCGTTGCATCGCCGGAGGTCGGATTCGGGGAGATCGTGAAGCCGCTGGCGGCCTCGGTGACTCCCGGAACGCTGACCGGGCCCACGATCTCGCCCAGAAGATGGACGGTATCACGATGATAGATCTGCGATGAAACCGGATCGACGTGGTTGAGGATCAGATCAGCCTCCTTCTGTCCCGTCGCTGCCTCGGCGAACGTGAGATGGAAATCCTGCGTGGCCTGCGGGGCCATGTCGAAGAAGAACTCCGGCGTCGTGAACGATGATGCGTCCTTTCCGATAAGGTCCACGATCACATTCATCGAATCGGTTCCGGAGTTGAAGAAGAACGCCTTGATCGTGGTATCGACCTGCTCCAGAGGCGCATGGGCCCTGAAGTCGATCGAGAGGTTCGGCGTGCTGAGAACCAGGCGCGGGCCGGTCTTCACCTTGGCGATAAGCTTTACGCTATCCCCCTTGCCCGGCGAGTTGCTGATCACCTTGAGATAGGCCAGCTTGTCCCCGGCGGTTGCCGGCTCGAACTTGATGCGCGCGGTAACGAATGTTCCGCTGCCGAACGGGATATCGAACGGAGCCGTTCCAGCCAGCAACTGGAAGTCGCCCGCGTCCGGTCCAACAATCCTCACATCGGTGACATGGAGATCGGCGAATCCGGCGTTCTGGAAGACGTCGGTCAGCGTGGTATCAACAAACTGCCCAACCTTCTGCGTCCTGAAGTCCACTCCCGTCCCCGATGTCCTGATCAGAATCTGTGGCTGCTTGTCCAGCGCGTACGCCTCCACGGCCACCTTGATGGTCGGGTTGTTGGCGTTATGCGTAATCGTGATGGTGGCCGCCGACGAGTTCTTCGTGGTTGCCAGATACTTCATATGGAGATCGACGCTGGCGCCCGGCGCAATTGTGAACGGGGCGGAGGTGTCCGGGCTGATGATCTGGAACTGGCTGGCGTTCGCCCCGGAGAGCTTGAAGGTCTTCACGGTGAGGACTTCCTCGGTCCGGTTATAAAGATAGCCGGGGATCGTGGTATCGATTGAATGCCCCAGATCCGCCCCCGAGAAGAAGATGGTGAGCGACCTGACGTTAAGCTGGCGTGCCGACTGAACACAGGTCGCGGCGGCGATCAGGGTATCCATGTGGCTGATGCTGGCCGGATGGAACTTCAGCTCCCGCTGCTTGCAGAGGCTCATGATCGTGCCAAGCTCGTCGTGGATGTCGGTTGGCGGAAAGCATGTGGTGTTGCCGCGACGGGCTTCCTCGGCGGCGGCGCAGTGGTCCACGGCCCCCTCGTTGCAGTCGTTGGTATGGAACGCGCCGATGATGTGGCCGGTTTCATGCGCGGCGTTGAGGACATCCTGCTCCGGGTTGGTCTTCGTCATCGCGCACAACGAGTAGTTGAGCGGCTGGAAGCAGAGGACCTGAACGTAGGAGAGGCCGATCGGCGTGGTCCACGGCTTGCCGCTGAAGACCTGCGTGAAATGGCGGACCGGGATGCTGTGGGAGGACCATGCGGCCTTTACTTCATGGAGCGCCAGCTCCAGCGCCTGCGGCGGCGCGATGGTGTAGGGGTCGTCATTGGTTGTCCAGATCTTCAGCGCGTTGATCGCCACCTGAAGGTTCACGTCCCGCTCGAAGATGTTGCTGACGCGGCCGATGGTCTGCGTGATATAGTCGGCGGCGGCGGTTGCATTGCCGTTGAAGAGCTTGGAGAACTCGTAGTCGCCTTCGTACTGGCCCAGGATCAGGCGCTGCCCCTTCACCACCGATTCCAGTTTGTTCCCCCTCGCGCTCTTCTCCTCCGCCATCTTCTCCTGCACCATCCTGTCCCCCTCCGCGATCCTCTCAGGGGTCAGCCCGAGACGCGCCGCGTTCTCCTGGTTGACGCCGCAACGGCCGGGGCTCATGACAATATCGGCAAGCGGATAGGCGATTGCGGCAAGCGTGCCGTGTGCCGAGGCTGTGTTCCAGTCGGTCGTGATCTCGTAGCTCTTTCCCCCCTTGATGACCGACCCGATCACGCTCGTCCTGCCGATGGCGAGATAGACCTCGCTCTGTTCATCGCCGGCGATCTTGCCGCGGAAGAAGCGGCTGGTGATCTGGATCGGGGCCTCTCCGTACTTGTTCCCGGCCATCACCGTGGCGCCGGGATAGAGGACCGAGAACTCATCAAGATCCAGATCGACGTTCATGCCGGGGGCAATCGGGACGGCGCTGAGCTTCAGCACCGGGCCGGTTGAGGCGGCGAGCCTGTTCAGGTCGATCGAAAGGGGAATGATCTGCGCGGTCGCCATCAGGTGGCTCTCGTTCGCCTTGATCTTCCGGTCGGCCACCGAGATGATGACCTGGCGCGCCTGCTGCGCGGAAAGCGGGGCGGCAACGGCCAGCGCCAGAAGCGCCGGGGCCAGCCACCGCCGAAGCAGGGAGTTAGTGCGTACCGAAGTGTGCATGGAAGTAGAGTAGATTATGAATAGATGTAGGTTGGAATATCTTCTCAAAAAGGAGTGAGAGCGGGGTCGCAATCTCAGATTAGCGAAGTGAAATTTGCATAATGTCGGGTTATATGCAAGCCTGTTTACCATGCGACCCGATCCCCGGCGATCGCGATTGCCGGGGAGGGAGGGAGTTGAGCCTCTCATCCTCGGGGATCGTCAGGCGGAGGAAGGGCCTTCCCGTTGCGTGGCCGGGTTCGGATAGTGGATCAGCGCGATAACGCCATCGGCCACATCGACCGAAACCATCTCCTCCGTTGCTCTGTTGGATGCCCCCTCCCGCACGCCGATCTCCAGCCGTTCGGAGCTGAGTCCCCAGGCCAGGCCGGAGGTTGTCACCAGGGCGGAGGGGAGGGGAATAAGCGATATCCTGTCGCCGGGGGATGTCGCTATCGCAATCGAGCCGGAGACAATATGCATATGCCAGAGCGGGTTGCGCAGGGCGATTTGGATCTCCCTGGCATATTTGGCAAGAACGGAGAAATTGTTCAGCGTGTGATCGATCATCCCGCCGTCGGCCCCGACAATCGTCACAGAGCGGACCCCGCCGTCGATAAGCCATCGCAGCCCCTTCTCCAGATCATTCTCCTCCTGGCTCTCCAGTTCAATCACCACCGAGCCGGCGCGGGCAAAGCCCTCCGCGGCATCTCCGAGCGAATCGAGATCGCCGATGATCACATCGGGGAGGATGTTTCGCGATTGGAGGCCGAGTGCCGCGCCATCGGCGGCGACGATCGGGGAGTGGCGCGCGGCCAGCCACTGGAGGTAGGGAGCATCGGGGAGATCGCCGTTCAGGGCAAGGAGGGCGCTCGCCGTTTCAGGGAATCCCCCGATCACTTCTCCCGCCGTCCGAGCGGGTTCAGGATAATCGGTTGCTGGATGGGGGGAGTGCTCAGGGCGGCTTTCAGCTCCTCCTCATTCCCGTAGCCCCCCTCGGCCATCGGATACATGGGAAGGCTGTAGGATATCTCCTTGGTATCGAACGGATAGGGGCGGAAGAGGAATTCCGGTCCAAGCCGTTTGAAGTTATAGCCGGCGTAGGTATCGGATTTCTCGGCACCCAGATCGTAGTGCATGCAGTAGCTGAGGGAGAACCAGTCCATCATGCGGAGATAGGAGTAGGCGCGTTCCACCTGCGGGTGGGCCAGCCCCAGCCGGTTCCGCAGTTCGGCGCGGAGCTGGGCGAACTCCGTGAAGAAGAGCTTCCAGACCGGATCGCGCTTATGGGACTGCTCGTGGATGGAGTAGGCGTGATGGGTGATCAGCAGCGCGACAAACGGATCGGTATCGATATACTTTCTGGCACCGTTCATCCAGATATCGAACGCGTCCTCGGCGCTGACCTGCGTAAACTCCAGCGGCAGGCCGGTGGCCGGGTCCAGGGTTGGAGCGGCGTCGAAGGCCTTCCACCCGTTATCATGCTGGCAGGTCGCCAGGATGATCTGTTCCCGTTCCTCATCGTGGAGAAAATTATGGTCGGACCAATGCTCCAGCAGAAAGCCCGCGAATGCCGCGTGATCCTCCTGCTTGATCGCAAAAACTCCATCGGGGGTACGTTGAAGAATCATATCGAATCCGCCCTGATTGTTCGGAACTGCTCACAGGGAGTGCGCCATGTCGGCGGCATCTCCATCATTCGAATATCGCACGTTTCCCGGATCGTTCCACAAGGAGGGAGAGAATATCCCGCAGACGCCGGCTCGCGGTCTCCATCATCGTGGTATCCTGGGTCGCGTAATCGCGGGTGAACTCCTCACCACGCCGGTTCGCCTCCAGCAGGAGCTGGTTGTTGGAGCTTCGGAAGAGCCCCTTCATCGTCGCCACTATTTTCGTGTCGGCGCTGATCAGTTTCGCGTCCAGGACTTCGGCGCGGGGGATCGGGATATGGACCGTGGAATCATCCTGCGTTATCCGCCCGGCCAGCCCCTGAAGCCGGATCCCGTATGTTGCCACGCCATGCAGTTCCACGAACATCGTCGGGTCCTGAAACAGCGCGTTTCCCAGCCCATCCATGCCGATCGACTCCGCCTGATCGGCAAAGCGGCGGACGATGATATTTCCTGATTCCTCCCGCACCACCACGCCGAACCTGAAGTGGCTTCTGACGCTGCTCAACTCCTGGATCTGCTCCATTGTCTTGGAGAAATCGATGACATCGGCATGGATGCCACCGTGGCGGCCGAACAGATAGTAGGCCAGAATCACCACCGCCGCCATCGATCCGATAAGGATGGCTCCTGTCCGCAGCGGGGAACGGGATGGGCCTTTCTCATCGGCATGAAACCGCCTGATCCGCGCGTGTTCGTGGGGGACCGGCTCCGGTGATTGAGGAGGCATCGTTATTCCCCCTTCCTGGCCGGGGATGGATAATCGGCGGAGATCACCTCGACATCGAAGATAAGAGTGGAGTTGGCCGGAATAGTTCCCGTTGCCCTGGCGCCGTAGGCCAGATCGGGAGGGATGATCAGCCGTCGTCGGCCGCCGACCCGCATATTGGTGGTCAGCCCATCATCCCATCCCTGGATCACCTCCCCTTTGCCCACATTGAACTCGATTGGCTCGAACGGATAGCCGCCGCGGTCGAACCGGCGCCTGGTCGGGTTGTCGATGGTATCCTCACTGCGGAGGGGAATGCCATCGGTCCCATAATTTTTCGCGACCGACGGGATGGATGTATCGAAGAGAACCCCATTGGTGAGATATCCCGCATAATCGATCCTGACGCGCATTCCCGGCTGAACCTGAGCGCCGTCCCCCTTCTCGTAATCGAAGTAGCGGAGGCCGTTCATCATCGAGAGCGTGTCGTAGTGCCGGGTTGCCTGGCCACGGGAGAATATCGCGCAGGATGCCAATGACAGGAACATCGGCAGGGCTGCAAGGGCTGTCAGTCGGGTCGCGTAGCGAGAAATGTCGTTCATAAATAAAAATTGAGCTTCCTGTCAGTATCCCGGAATATGTCACAATTGGCGGGCCGCTATCGGGCTTCCGCCGCTGACATCAATTGGAGAAGGTTCGGTCTGTTCTCTCAAGTTTGATATCCTGCAATTGCGGTGCCTTCAGGCCGATCTGAAAATAGAAACCACGGCCATATCCGGCCGGCTGCCACTGAAGCGACATCTGCCAGCAGTGGAGATCCTTTCGGAGCGTGATTTCCGGGACCAGAAATTTCCCCACCGTAAGGTTATACGATCCGCTGCTCGATATCACCGTAGTGGGGGTAAGTGTGAAGGAAAAGCCGATGTTGACGCCGAAGTTCTTCTCGAAATTATTGGCAAGGGTTCGCCTCAGGTTGTAGTTGCCGGAGAAGCTGAGCTGCCACGGAATCCTGAACGCGGGATTTCCCCGCACCGTTTCGCCGAAGAACTCGCGATCATTGAACTCACCGGGTTCAAAATTGAACCGTTCGCGCCGTGCCGCCGCGGAATCCCCCACCGCCGTCTGCGAAACTCCCGTGGCAAAGCCCTGATCGCTGAATGTGGTGCCGAAACTGACACCGACGTCCGTCGCCCGCCAAAGCCCTTTCCCCTGATTGATCAGCAGTTTCGGGATGGACAGGCCGGCGGTATCGGTATCGTACAGGGTAAATGTGGCATTGCCGTTCAGCGTTCCCACGTTGCCCAGGTTCACTGTGGCGTTGGTGCTGACAGGTGCCCATCGGAATTCCTTCGCGACCGCGTTGTAGGATGTGCTCAGGTCAAGCTGGAGAAGCTGCACCTTCTTGTCGGGGATGGTATCCCCCTGCGCGATCTTCGCGTCGAAGATATTGCTCAGGCCGAAACTAACCGCTTCCTGGCGTTCTCCCCCCGGCGCCGAGCCGAAACCGGCCGCTTCATCCTCCTCAAAGATGGAGTAGTTGATCACCCGGTTCTGCCGGGGATCGAAATACGCGTCGCGATAGAGATCTCCCGGCTTGCTGTAATCCGGGCTGTAGCGGAATCCGATGTTCGGCACCACCGTGTGGCGGATCGCGGTCAGCCCCAGGACATTCGGCTGAATGATGCCGTAGAGCTTCGTCGAGA